>JAQWNM010000003.1 GCA_029268615.1 SAR86 cluster bacterium
TCTTTGATGTCACATGTTTTACAGTGAACACAATTTTGAGCATTAATTACAAATTTTTTCTCATTATTTTTCTCAACAACCTCATAAACTCCGGCAGGACAATAACGTTGGGCAGGTTCGTCATATAAAGGCAAATTAACACTGATCGGTATTGAGGCATCTTTTAGTTGAAGATGGCATGGTTGATCTTCTTCATGATTAGTATTAGATAAAAATACAGACGATAGTTTATCAAAACTTAAAGAGGCATCAGGTTTAGGGTATTCAATTTTAGCATGCTTACTTGCTTCCTCAGTACAAGCATAATCTGGGGTTGTATGATTTAAGGTAAAAGGTAATTTACCTCTAAATATCAATTGGTCAATAGTAGCTAAAACTCCACCTAGCAATGCCCCAAATTTATGTAAAAAAGGATTCCAATTACGTGCTTTATAAAGTTCTGTGTATAGCCAAGATTCTTTAAATTTAATTTCATAGTTTAATAAATCAGCATCAAAATTTTCATCATTAAATGCTTCAAAAATAGTTTCAGCAGCTAACATGCCAGATTTCATTGCTGTATGTGTTCCTTTTATTTTAGGAAAGTTCAGTGTTCCAGCATCATCTCCTATCAAGAGGCCTCCCGGAAAAGACATTTTTGGTCTGGATTGATATCCTCCCTTAATAAGAGCCCTAGCACCATATGAAACTCTGGTCCCTTTTTCTAGATACTTCTTTATAGAAGAGTGATGTTTCCATTGTTGAAATTCTTCAAATGGACTTATATAAGGGTTCTTGTAGTCTAATGGCACTACATATCCCAAGTATGCTTGATTATTTTCTCCATGATAAAAATAAGAGCCACTTGGAGTACTTTTACTTGGCCATCCCAATGAATGTATCACTAACCCTTCTTCATGTATGTCTGGATCAATATCCCATACTTCTTTGAAGCCAATTCCATAATGTTGAGGATCTTTACCTTCATCTAATAAATATTTATTTATAATTTCTTTTCCAAGGTGACCTCTACACCCCTCTGCTAGAAGAGTATATTTACCAATTAAATCAATGCCTTCTTCAAAGCTCTCTTTCTTTTCTCCATTTTGAGAAACTCCCATATCCCCTGTAGAAACTCCTTTAACTATATTTTCTTCATAAATTAAGCTAGATGCTGGAAATCCTGGAAAAACTTCAACTCCTAAATTTTCAGCATACTCTGCCAACCAACGACATAAATTAGCTAAGCTAGTTATATAATTCCCATGATTGTTAAATGTTGGCATAAAGAAAACAGGAGCTGGAATCATAGTTTTTTCATTTAACATATATCTCACTGAATCCTTTTTTACAGGACTATTTAAGGGTGCATCTAATTCTTTCCAATTAGGTATAAGTTCATTTAAAGCTTTTGGATCAAATACATTTCCAGAAAGTATATGTGCTCCAACTTCTGAACCTTTTTCTATGACGCATACTGAAATTTCTTTATTACTCTCAGCTGCAAGTTGTTTAATTTTTATTGAAGCAGACAAACCCGCTGGTCCAGCACCTACGATGATTACATCGTATTCCATTGATTCTCTATTTATTTCTTCCATAATTTATTCTATTTTTTAATTGTCTGGTTGGTTCAGCAGTTATAGAATACGCGCGCATCTACATTATAATCATTTTAAAGGTATTTTATGAAGGTATTAGTTCCAATTAAAAGAGTTGTTGATTACAACGTCAAGGTCAGAGCTAAGTCAGATGGTTCTGGAGTCGATCTAGCAAATGTTAAAATGGCTGTTAATCCATTCTGCGAGATAGCCATTGAAGAGGCTGTTAGATTAAAAGAAAGTGGTAAGGTTGAAGAAGTTATTGCTGTTTCAGTAGGTACATCTGCATCTCAGGAACAATTAAGAACTGCTTTGGCTTTAGGAGCAGATAGAGCTATCTTAGTGGAAACAGATATTGAAGTTGAACCTTTGGGGGTAGCTAAATTATTAAAAGGCGTCATAGAAAAAGAAAAACCAGAGTTAATAATACTAGGCAAACAGGCTATAGATAATGACTCAAATCAAACTGGGCAGATGTTAGCTGCTCTTCTTGGTTATTCTCAAGGAACATTTGCATCTGAAATAACGATTAATGATGGATCTCTAGAAGTCATTAGAGAGGTTGACGGAGGGCTACAAACTTTAGAGTTAACTTTACCATCTATTATTACTACAGATTTACGTTTAAATGAGCCAAGGTATGCTTCATTACCTAATATTATGAAAGCTAAAAAGAAACCTATGGACACTCTAACTCCAGAGGACCTTGGTGTAGATGCAACTCCAAGAATCAATACCTTAAAAGTTACTCCTCCACCTGAAAGAGCAGAAGGAATTAAAGTTGAATCTGTTGAAGAACTAATAGATAAATTAAAAAATGAAGCAAAGGTGATCTCATGAAAATTTTAGTAATAGCAGAACATGACAATCAAGAACTTAAAGGCTCTACTCTAAATACAGTTACAGCAGCCTCAGAAATTGGAGGCGAGATAGATTTATTAGTAGCCGGATTTAATTGTGCCACAGTAGGGGAGCAAGCCACTTCTGTATCGGGTCTATCTAGAGTTTTAGTAGCTGATGATGAGTTATATAAAAATTGCCTTGCTGAAAATATATCTTTACTGATTAAAGATTTAGGTAAAGATTATAGCCACATATTAACTCCAGCAACTAGTAATGGTAAAAACTTTATGCCCAGAGTTGCTGCTCTCTTGGATGTTTCACAGATTTCAGATATTAGTGCAGTAGTAAGCCCAGATACATTTGAGAGGCCTATTTATGCTGGTAACTGCATAGCGACTGTACAAAGTACAGATTCAATAAAAGTTTTAACTATCAGGACTACTGGATTTGATGCTTGTTCATCTAATGGAACTCAAGTAGAGATTTCAAGTATTGAATCTTCTCCTGATGCGTCAGTATCAAAATTTATTAAGGAAGAAATAGCTAAATCAGATAGACCAGAATTAACTGCAGCTGAAGTTGTCATATCAGGTGGTCGAGGAATGCAAAATGGTGATAACTTTGAACTACTAAATGGGATAGCAGATAAATTAGGTGCTGCGATTGGAGCATCTAGGGCTGCTGTAGATTCAGGTTTTGTTCCTAATGATATGCAAGTAGGGCAAACGGGTAAAATTGTAGCCCCTGATCTTTATATAGCAGTTGGTATTTCAGGTGCCATCCAACATTTAGCTGGAATGAAAGATAGCAAAGTCATAGTAGCTATTAATAAAGATGAAGAAGCTCCAATTTTTCAAGTTGCTGACTATGGATTAGTAGCAGATTTATTTGAAGCCTTACCTGAACTTGAATCAAAACTTTAACTTTTTATTGAGATATTTTATTACCTATTTCTGTTAAATGGAATTGGGAGGATCCTAAAGTTAATTCTAATTGTTTAGCCATAAGACAAAACCGAAATAAAGGGTATTCTCTATCTATACCAATACCCCCATGTAAATGTTGTGCAGAATAACTCGTTCTATGACATACATCTCCACACCACACTTTAGCAATGGCAACTGATTGACTTGATTCCTTTTTTTTGCATAAAGAAGAAATAGCCTGTTGAGTAACAGCTCTAAGACAAGCTATATCAATATAACAATTAGCAGCTCTATGGCTTACCGCTTGAAAACTAGCTATAGGTGTTTTAAAGGCTTCTCTTGTAGTTGTATATGAAGTAATTAGATCGAGCATACTCTCATTTAGGCCTATTGAATATGAACAAAATAAAGTAACTGTTTTATTTATTATTCTTTCAAGAATCTCTAATCCATTATTTTCGTCACATCTTAATACAAAATCTTGATCTATCTTTAAATTTTGAAAATTTACTATATATTGCGGTTCTCCTGTAGATGTAGCTTGTTCTTTGAACTCTATATTTGGACTATTTGTATCAATAAGAACTACTTCTATCTTGCTATTCATTAAACAGGAAACTAAGAGATAATCTGATTCTTTAGCATAAGGAACGCATACTTTAGAACCATTAAGTATTAATAATTTATTTTTTTTAGTTATTTTAGTTTTGCAAATAAATGGATTTATTATATTTTCTTCGTTTAAGGCTAAAGTGACTATGCTTCTACCTCTAACGATATCAGATAGAATTTTTAATTTACGAGAACTAGAAATAAATTGTTCAATAGCAATAGCTGAAGAGGTAGTTACTATAAAAGGACTAATAACAGCTTTTAATCCTAAATTTTCTGCCACAATACAGGACTCCAAAAAAGATAAATTTGTTCCTCCGTACTTTTTAGGAAGGCTAGAACCTAAGATGCCTGTATCTACTAGTATTTTCCAAAATGGATTAAATACTTTTCCGTCATCTGCATTAGTGTAATTAGCTAAAATATTTTTAACTAAGTTTTGGAGATGCATTTGTTCATTGGTGTATGAGAAATCCATTACCTTTTTTGCCTCGGCATGGACAATCCAGCCATTGATATTATGTCCCTTTGAATTTCATTTGTGCCTCCTCCGAAAGTTAGTATAGAACTAACTCTATAGAGCATCTCTAATCTTCCTTCTATTATTCTGCCTTCAGAATTCTTAGTTAACAAAGATTCAATCCCCAATACTTCCATTAGTAATCTGTAAGCTTCTATAAAAAATTCACTACCATATACTTTCACAACTGATGCATCAGCCATATGTAATTCTTCTTTATCTAAGGCGCAAGCTTGTTTCCAGCATAAGATTCTTAAAGCATCAGCTCCTACCTTAACTTTCGCAAGATTATTCTGAACCCAGGGTTCATCTATCAACATTTTTTTTTGATCTATTTCTACCAATTTAGCCCAATTAATTACTTCCTCTAGAGCCCTTTCTATGGGTGCATTATTCACTAAAGAAACTCTTTCTCTATTTAACTGACCGGTAATTAATTTCCAACCTTGATTGATTTCTCCAATTAGATATTTTTGAGGAATTTTGACATCATCATAAAAGGTTGTGTTTGTTCTGACGTCACCTAAAGTAAAGATCGGGTTAATTGTAATTCCCTTGCAAGAAGAGGGCACTAGCATCATCGATAACCCTTTATGGTCATTAGATTGAGGATCTGTCCTAACTGCAAGCCAAATATAATCAGAATAATCAGCCAAACTTGTCCACATTTTTTGACCATTTATCAACCATGAATTATCCTTTTTTTCAGCCTTAGTTGTTAAAGAGGCCAAATCAGTACCTGCATTTTGTTCAGAATACCCTATTGCTATAACGATCTCTCCTGCAAGGATTTGAGGAATGATTTCATCTTTTATTTTTTTATTTCCATATTCAGCTATTGTGGGTCCAACAGATTCTGTAGTTAGGAAAGGGAAAGGAAATCCAGATCTCATCACTTCTTCAGTAAATATATATTGATCTAAGGTAGATCTTTCCTGGCCCCCATATTTTTTTGGCCAACTTAAACCTATCCACCCATCTTTACCTATTTTTTTTAGTGCTTTCTTAAATTCCGGTCCTCCGCCACCATCTGTTAAGCCATTTGTTAGTTCTTTTTTTAAATCTTTATTTAATAGATCATCAAAATATTCCCTTAATTGAAATCTTAATTTTTGTTGTTTCTTTGTAAATTCAATATCCATTATTTTAAAGTGAGCAAAACACCAGTTTCCATATGATCAGTAAAAGGGAATTGATCAAAAAGGGCTGCTTTGACTATATTATGAGATTTATTAATTTTTTTTAAGTCTTTAATTAATGAATTAAAACCGCATGACATATATATAATTTGTTTAAAATCTTTCATCTTATCTATAGTGTAATCATTTAAACCATCTCTAGGAGGGTCTAAAAACAAAGTTTCATATTTATTATTCCTGAGGTCTATATTATCAAGCCTTCTAAAAAGACGTTTTCCAAGGACAGCTTCAAGAGTTTCTTCTCCAGATAACCTGCCTGTATGTACATTAGTTATATTATTGATGGATAGATTTTGCATTAAACCATTTCTACAAGAACGATTATTTTCAGTAGCGAGAACAGAATCAAAACAAGATGCAAGTGGTATCGTAAAAGTGCCGATACCGCAATAAAGTTCCACTAAATTCCCATAATTTGAGATGTTTTCTTTTGTCCAAGTTAACATATGATCACAAGCATAAGGGTTTGGTTGGCTAAAACATTGTTCATATAAAAGTATTTTGGTATTTGAATTGCAGACCTTATATTCTTCTTCTATAAAATCTTTGCCGATGATAATTTTCTGGTTTCTACTCCTCCCGATTATAGAACTTAATATTTTTTTACTAAGTAACTGAGCTTCTTTATGCCACTCAGAATCTAATACTTTATGATAGATTAGAGTAATAAATGAATCTTCATTTCTGGAAACTTGAAATTCAACTTGAAATAAATAATCATATAATTCTTTATGAAAAGATAGTTCTTCTTTTAACATCCCCATTAAAGTATTAATTTTTGGATGGCATATGTCTAATTTATCAACATTAAACCTAGTTTTATTTTGAACCATTGTAAAATTTAAATTAGCATTATGAGATTTAAACCCAAACTCAGCCCTAGTTCTAAAACCTTTTTCTGGAGACTTGTAAAAACTGAGATCAGAAGTATAGTTTTGAAAAAAATCAGTAAAAATTAATTTCTTTTCATTAAATTGAGTTAAGTATTTTTTAGAGTAATCCTTAGTCAATGTTTGGTCTTAAATATTTTTTTGTAACTTCAAAATCTTCTTTTCTAGCATTCGATATTTCCCGTACTTGATCTTCTCCAATTTTACCTACTCCAAAATATTTACTATCTTTATTAGATATATACCAACCGCTAACTGAGGCGGCGGGAGACATAGCAAAATTTTCTGTTAATTCTATGCCTGTATTATTATAAGCATCTAGTAGCTTAAAGAGTTTAGTTTTTTCAGAATGATCAGGGCAAGCTGGATAACCTGGAGCTGGACGTATACCAATATATTTTTCTTTAATAAGATCTTCATTTGAGAGCTGTTCTTCTGTATCGTAACCCCAATAGTCAGTTCTTACTTTTCGATGCATATATTCAGCTAAAGCCTCAGCAAGACGATCAGCTAAAGCCTTCAACATAATAGAAGAATAGTCATCATTATTTTCTTCGTATTCTTTACATTTTTTCTCAACACCCAATCCAGCTGTTACAGCAAATCCACCAATATAATCTTTTTCTTCACCTGATTCAGGTGAAATAAAATCTGCCAAACAAAGATTATGATTTCCTTTTCCTTGAAATTTTTGTTGTCTTAAAAAATTCAGAGTCATTATCTCTTTAGAATTCTTTACCTTAAATATTTTGACACTATTATCTTCATATTGATTAGCAGGCCAAAAACCTATCACAGCTCTTGTTTTTATTAACTTATTTTTTTCAAGTTCTAATAACATTTTTTTTGCGTCCTTAAATAACTGCTTAGCTGCCTCTCCAACTACATCATCTTTAAGTATTTTTGGGTATTGACCTGTTAGATCCCAAGATCTAAAAAAAGGAGTCCAATCTATGTAATCCCTTAATTCTTTTATAGAGATATTTTTAAAAGACTGTACTCCTAGTTTTTTAGGTTTAGTCGGTTTATATCCTTTCCAATCAAGCTTAAGTTTATTTTTATTTGCGTCCTTCATAGACATCAAAGGATTTGTTTTTTTATCCAGAAGTCTTTTTCTTACATTTACATAATCATTTTTAGTTTCCTGGATAAAAGAATCTTTTGTTGTTTTGCTGACAAGATGTTGGGCTACGCCTACACTTCTTGAAGCATCTATTACATAAATTGTTTGTCCTTTTTTATAGTTAGGTTCTATTTTTAACGCAGTATGAGCTTTAGATGTAGTAGCCCCTCCAATTAACAGGGGTATAGACAGATTTCTTCTTGTCATCTCTTCAGCAACATGGATCATTTCGTCTAAAGAAGGGGTAATTAATCCGCTTAAACCAATAAAGTCAGCTTTTTCTTTCTCAGCAACATCTAGTATTTTATCTGCTGGAACCATGACGCCTAAATCTATTACTTCAAAATTATTGCATTGCAATATAACCCCTACAATATTTTTACCAATATCATGAACATCTCCTTTAACAGTTGCCATAATTATCTTTCCATTAGACTTTAGAGCACCGTCTTTTTCTTCTTCAATATAAGGAACTAGATAGGCAACCGCTTCTTTCATTACTCTTGCACTTTTTACTACCTGAGGTAAAAACATTTTTCCAGATCCAAAAAGATCTCCAACTGTATTCATGCCACTCATCAATGGACCCTCAATAACCTCGATAGGGGTAGGTAGGATTTGTCTAGCTAACTCGGCATCTTCTATAATAAATTTATTAATTCCATGCACTAAAGAATGTGAAATTCTTTCACTGACTTCAAGTTTCCTCCATTCCAATACTTGAGCCTTGTTTGTGTTTCCTTCTGACATATAACTTTGTGCTACATCAACCAATCTTTCAGTGCTATCGCTTCTTTTATTAAGAATTACATCTTCTATTAATTCTTTTAATTCAGTTTCTATGTCTTCGTAAACTTCTAATTGCCCAGCATTTACTATCCCCATAGATAAGCCGTTGTTAATTGCGTGAAAAAGAAAAACAGAGTGCATTGCTTCTCTTACTTTATTATTGCCTCTAAAGGAAAATGAAACATTACTAATTCCTCCAGAAATCTTGGCAAAGGGCAGATTCTTAGAAATATAATCGCATGACTCTATAAAGTCTTGAGCATAATTAACATGCTCTTCCAGACCTGTAGCTACGGCAAATACATTAGGATCTAAAATAATATCTTCAGGATTAAAATTAACTTTCTTTACCAAAATATCATAACTTCTTTTTGAAATTTCACACCTTCTTTGATAAGAGTCTGCTTGTCCATTTTCATCAAACAGCATAACTACAGCTGCAGCTCCATATTTTTTACAAAGTGTAGCTTTTTGTATAAATTCTTCCTCTCCCTCTTTTAAACTTATAGAATTAACAATGCATTTTCCTTGGACCACTTTTAAGCCTGCTTCTATTACATCCCATTTAGAAGAATCAATCATAATAGGAACTTTACAAATATCTGGTTCAGACCCTACTAATTTTAGAAAATGAACCATTTCCTTTTCAGAATCAAGCATACCTTCATCCATATTTATATCGATTATTTGAGCGCCTGCTTCTACTTGTTCTCTGGCAACTTCCAAAGATTCTTCGTATTGCTTTTCTTCTATAAGCCGAGAAAACCGTTTTGATCCTGTTACATTTGTTCTTTCTCCAATATTTATAAATAATGAATTATCATTTATTGAAAGCATTTCTAGGCCGCTTAAAACAGTTTCATTTTTTTGTGATGTAGCTTTTCTCGGTTTAGCTGATTTAGATATTTCATGTATAGCAGCAATATGTTCCGGTGTTGTTCCACAACACCCGCCAACTATATTAAGTAATTTATCGTCAAGAAATTCTTTTATAGTAGATGCCATTTGATCTGGACTTTCGTCATACTCTCCCATTTCATTTGGTAAGCCGGCATTTGGATGTAAACTTATAGGTGAATCTGCTACTCTATTTAGAGAGTAAAGGTGAGGTCTTAATTGTTCAGCACCAAGAGCACAATTAAAGCCTATTGCAGATGGATTGGCATGTTTCATTGAAGTCCAGAAAGCTTCTGGTGTTTGTCCTGACAATGTTCTCCCAGAAGCGTCGGTTATAGTGCCAGATATTATTAGAGGTATTTTCTTATTTAATTCTTCGCATTTTTGTAGGTAAGCAAATATTCCAGCTTTAGCATTTAGTGTATCAAATATAGTTTCTAACATAAGTATGTCACTACCTCCTTCCAGTAACCCATCAATGCATTCACCATAGTTGAATACCAGCGTATCGAAATCTATATTTCGTGCACCAGGATCTGCAACATCAGGTGACAGAGAGGCTGTTTTATTAGTAGGCCCGATAGAACCAACTACATACGCCTTTTTACCTGATTTATTTATCGCTTCTCTTGCTAAATGAGCGCCCGCTATATTTAATTCTTTAGTAATTTCAGGCAGTTTATAGTCGTCTTGTGAAATAGAGTTAGAATTAAATGTATTCGTTTCTATAAGATCACTGCCTGCTTCTAAAAAACTAAGATGGATTTCTTTAATTAAATTAGGTTGAGTTAAACTTAAAAGATCATTATTTCCTTTTAGATCATGTTCAAAATCCTTAAAGCGAGAACCTCGATAGTCTTCTTCTGTCAACTTATGTCCTTGTATCATGGTCCCCATAGCCCCATCTAAAAGCAGAACCTTGGACATTAGGAGTTTTTGAAAATCCTTTTCTAAGATCATAAGTTTAAGTTACTTGATTAAATATTTGAATTTAGTACAGGTGTAGTATTTTAAAGTTACCACATCATATTTAACAGTGTTATTTAAAAAGGTGAACAATAAACTTAAATATTATTTTTTTCTTGTTAAAATAAATATATGGCAGGAATAGAAATTACAAATTCAGCACAGGATTATTTAAAAGAACTTTTAAATAAACAAGAAAATACCTTAGGTATTAAAATATTTGTTGCTGAAGCTGGCACCCCAAAAGCAGAAACATGTATAGCTTATGCAAAACAAGATGATGATCTAGAAGCATTTATGACAAATGATTTAGACAATCTCAAAGTATTTATTGAAACCCAAACCCTGCAATACACAGAAGATGCTGTTGTAGATTACTCATCTGATAGATTTGGAGGAACGTTAACCATCAAGGCTCCAAATGCAAAGATTCCTCAATTAAACGAGGACGCAAGGATGGATGAACACATAAATTATATTTTATACTCAGAGATAAATCCAAGCCTAGCCTCGCATGGAGGTGAGGTGTCATTAGTTGAGATTTTAAATGAAGAAACTGCGATATTGCAGTTTGGTGGAGGATGTCAGGGTTGTGGAATGGTGGATGTAACTTTAAAAGATGGTGTTGAAAAAACACTTTTAGAAAAAGTACCGAATCTGAAATCTGTACTCGATGTAACGGATCATTCTTTAAAAGATAACGCTTACTATAAATAATTTTAATATTGTCAAATCCAAATTCAGATTCTTGCTATATATTTACCGATACAGAAACAACTGGTCTCAATATAACTTTTGATCAGATCATCCAAGTAGGGTCAATTCTTACAGATGAAGATATTAAAGTCTTGGATACTCAAGATATAGGATGTAGTTTGCTTCCATGGATATTGCCTAGTCCAGATGCATTATTAGTTCATAAAAAAACAGACTGCCTAGGTATCAATAATAAAAGTCATTATGAGATGATGCATGAGCTAAGAGAGAAGTGGCTAGAATGGTCTGTTAAAAATAGACCCATTTATATTACCTATAATGGGCATAGATTTGATGAAGAATTATTTCGAAGACAATTCTTTTGGTGCCTGCTTCCATCTTACATAACAAATATGGATGGAGCTACAAGATTAGATATGCTCTCAACTTTTCAAGTTATTGCTAATTTTTTTCCTAACTCACTTAACCTGCCTCTTATAGAAGGAAGGGTGAGCATGAAGCTTACAGACTGGGCTGAAGCTAACGAAGTATCATCAGATGATGCACATGATGCTCTTGCAGATTGTAATTTAATGGTAGAGCTTTCCAAAAAGGTAATCGAAACAGCTCCTTTAGCTTGGAAAGCATCCATCCAGGGAGCCTCTAAACAAGGAAACTTAGATATTCTTCAATCAGAAGGGTTTGCTATGATGGGAGAAATAGTCCGTAGAGATAAATTTACCTATCCTATTACCTTTTGTGGCCAAAATAGAAAAATGAATAATGAAGTTGCAGTAGCAGATTTATACTTTGATCCTGACGAACTAGATGATTTATCTGATTCTGAGTTACTTGAGCAGATTGCATTAAATGGTTCCGCTATTAAAAAAGTAAGAATTAATAAATCTATGCCGATAATAAACTACTTAGATATAGATAATATTGAAAACTATATAGATATTCCTATCTCACAATTAGAAGATAGGGCATTAAAAATTAAGAACAATACTAAGCTTCAATCTAGAATTTCAGATCTATTAACTAATAATCAAGTCACATATCCACCTCATAAATATCTTGAACAAACTGTATATTCTGGTTTTGCTTCAGAATCTGATAGTTTGTGGATGGAGAGATTTAATACATCACCTTGGGAAGATAGAGAGAAATTAATTGAAGGTTTTGATGACTCAAGATATACGGATTTAGCTGAAAGGCTTTTATGCTCTAATAGACCAGAATTTGCGACAGAGTTAATGATGAGAAAGTATGATGAATTTTTACAAAATAGACTTTATGACGAAGGGCCTTGGCTTACTTTAGAAAAATGCAAGAAAAGAACAAGTAAACTTTTGGAAGATGCAGAGGGAGAAAATAAAAATATACTTACGCAGCTATCTAATTACTTAGAATCAATCTAACTATAAGGATTCAACTTTAATAAGGACACCAAAATAGGGATGATCAAAATAATTATACAAACCGTCATCAATTTTTCGTTCCTCTTTAATCTCATATAAATCACTAAAATTTTTAATGGGATCTACTTCTAAGTTTTCCTTTTTTTCTTTTAATCCCAAGGGATTTGAAAAATCAAAGTTCATTATTTGATTTAAAAGATTTCGAAACTCTAAATTATTAGATTTAATACCTTTCTGTAAGTCATTGAAAAATATTAAATTTTTAGGTTCTTTATACTCTAATCCATTTTCATCTTCTATAGAATATCTTAGTTGCATTTCAGAATGTAAGTACTTTTCTTTGTAGTGACTAATATAACCATATACTTTTATATTGTTAATCTTTGAATCAATGTGAATAAAATTTCTAGAATCGTAAGAAAATATAGGCTGATACCAGGATTTTGAATATATAATAGTATAATCTTTTTCTCTCTTGAGTCTTGAAACTATTAGATCTAAATCTAGTTTATCGTTTCTTAGATTTTCAAAAAATTGCACATTTAGACCTTTTTTAGTTGCCTCTAACTCACTTGAACTCTCTATATTTATGTTAATCTCTTCTAAGGTTATGAGATTATTAAGATCTGAATTAAAAGCCTCATCCAATGACTCTTGCTCTACAAGTAACTCCGGAATATTATGAAGTTTAATCAACTGATCTTTGTGTTTAAAAGGTCCTAATTTCTTAAATACCTCTTCATCTAGGCCAGAGTCTTTATTTTCATTTAAAAAAATTATAAGACTTACTTTATAACTTGGGTATTTATCAGGGTTTTGATTAAAAATTTTAATAGTGTCTTTAATATCTTTACCATAAAGGGATGTGCCCGTCAGTAGAACAAAAAAACTTAATAAAATTACCTTTAGACTCTTCATTTTTATATTTTTGATATATATTCTACTAAAAAATTAAAAGACTCATCTTTCTCTTCTTCTTTTTTTAAACTATGTGAAGAACCATTGGTAAATTTAAGTATTAGATACTCTCCATAAGAATTGATTTCTTTAATATTTTTTTGCCTTGCTAATAAAGCTATCTCTGTTTGAATCATCAAGGACCTGACTTCTTCTGGTAAAAGACCAAATCTATTTATCATTTCTAATTGTATTTCTTTTAATTCATCCGGACTTAAGGAGTTTGATATACGACTATATGCAAGGAGTCTTTGATTAATATCAGGGAGATAGTTTGAAGGGATATAAGCTGATTTACCTAAATTTATAATAGTTTTGTCTTCCAGTAAATTTATATCATCATTTATCAAACCTTCTTTTAAATATTTTACGGTCTTTTTTAACAACCTCATGTACATTTCAAGACCTACTGATTCTATTGCACCACTTTGTTTTGAGCCTAATAGCTCTCCTGCTCCCCGGATCTCTAAATCTTTTATCGCTAAAAGAAATCCAGCTGATAAGGAGTCTGATTCCATCAGAGCTTCTAATCTGCTTTCTGACTTTGAGTTTCTTTCTCCTGAATCTTTAAGAAAATAACTAAAAGCTTGCCTTTTAGATCTTCCTACTCTACCTCTTAGTTGATGGAGTTGGGCTAAGCCAAGTTTATTTGCAGATTCGACTATTAGAGTATTGGCATTAGGTATATCTATGCCACTTTCAATAATAGTAGAGCAAACTAGAATAGATATTTTATTGCTTTGAAAATTAATCATCACCTTTTCAATGTCTTTGGGCTTCATCTTTCCATGAGCTATTGATATTTCCGTATTGGGAAATAATTTTTTTAATCGTAGCCTTCTATCCTCTATTAAGTTTAGATCGTTACATAAATAATAAACTTGACCTCCTCGCATAAGTTCTCTTTGGATTCCTTCTTTTATCAAGTTTTCGTTATAACGATAAACAAAAGTATTTACGGGTACCCTTCCTATTGGTGAGGTAGCGATAATTGATAGATCTTTTAATTCAGAAAGAGCTAAATTTAAAGATCTTGGTATAGGCGTAGCTGAAAGACTCAATACATTTACATCATCTTTAATTTTTTTAATTTTTTCTTTCTGCCTTACACCAAACTTATGCTCTTCATCTATAATTAAAAGACCAAGATTATTGAGAACTATAGAGTCTTGAAGAAGGGCATGAGTTCCTATAATAAGATCTAAGGATCCATCACTTAATTTTTGTAAAATATCTCTTCTTTCTTTATCAGATTTATTTCTCGATAAAGATTCTATTTCTAGTCCGAAACCTTTAAACCTATCAATAAAATTATCATAGTGTTGTTGTGCTAGTAACGTTGTAGGGACTAACATGCAGCTTAGTTTATTGTTAAAACACGCTATAAAAATTGCTCTAAGAGCAACCTCAGTCTTCCCAAAACCCACTTCTCCACAAATGATTCTATCCATTGGTTTATCTGCGGTTAGGTCAAGTTCTACTTCATTAATAACTCTGAGTTGATCAGATGTTTCTTGATAGGGAAAACCTTTAGAAAATTCATCATAATCTGGCATTGGAATAATATATTTTTTAGAAACAGCCTCAATTCTTTTAGCTTGTATTTCTAAAAGCTCAGCTGCTACATCAAATGATTGCTTTAATGCTCTTTCTTTTCTAGAAAGCCATTTTTTTGAGCCCAAGAAGTCTAATTTTATATTATCAGGTCCAAAATATTTGGAGATTAAATCGGTAGAATGAATTGGAACATATAATTTACTGGATTCAGCAAATTCTATCTCCAAACAATCAGTTATCTCCTTACCTGTATCAATATTTTTAAGACCTATGAATAAACCTATTCCATGAGATAAGTGAACAACTCTCTCACCAGGCTCAGGTAAAGAATTAAGGTCTAAAGTAAATGGATTATTATTTTCATTTACGTCCTGAATTGCTTCATTTGATGAGCTTAAGATATCTATATTATTTTTGTAAAAAAATAATTCTTTATTTTCAAGGAAAGTATTAAGTTCATCGGAAGTTGAATAAAGTAAATCTGGGTGAATTAGAGGTCTTGCTTGATCGTGCCCGTATTCATCAAATCTAGAATTAATTAGCGCCCTAAAATCATTCAAAGAATCTTTAAATTTTTCATCTATAAATACTAATGAGACATTTTTAAGGTAATCAATAGGTGAATATTTATTTCCGTAAAAAAAAGGTAGGTACATTTCAGCACCCGAAGATTTTTTTTGTTTAGATATTGACCTAAAAATTTCACAATCTTCTTCATATGAATCAAAACTAGACCTCCAGTTCTGTTTAAACATATCAACAGATTCCTTATCAAGGGGATATTCATATGGAGTTTTAAGCTGAATTTCATTTACATTATTAATTGTTAACTGATCTTTTGTATTAAAAAACCTCATAGATGCAATTTCATCATCAAAAAGTTCAACTCTAATAGGGTTTTCTAAACTAGTTATATAAACATCTATTATTGAACCTCTTTCTGCATAGGTACCTATTTCATTGACTATTTCTACACGCGAATATCCTTCACTCATTAAGCTTTCAATAAAATCTTTTTTATTTAACTTATCGTTAACTTTTAGATCTCCAAATTTATTAAGAATTTGCTGAGGTTTTGGCGATGGACTTATTAAAGTATCGATAGAGATGATAGTCAGTGCTTTATTTTCTGAAAAGTTTTGACTTAAAGCATAAAGTCTTTCATTAATTAAATTAGAAGGTGGAGAAAAGAAATCGTAAGGTAGGGTTTCAGTATTAGGGATAAGCCCAATTTTTTTATAGCGACTAACAAGCTTTTCTTTTAAATGTTCCGCCTCAGAAGAAGTCTTAGTAATTATTAATTTAGACTTAAGATTAGAGGAGTTAATTTGTAATAATTCGTCTAAATCCATTTTATTTGTAATCAATTAAATAAGTTTCAATATTTTTTTTCAATTAGCAAGGTGTATAATAATAATCTTCTTAAATAAAATAAAATTAAATAAATGGACTTAACGTATTCACAAGAAGATCTTAAATTTAGAGCAGATATTAAATCTTTTATTGAAGATTTTTATCCTCTCGATATAAAAAAGAAGCAAGATAACAGACTTCCTCTTGAAAAAGAAGAAATAGTGAGGTGGCAAAAAATATTAGCAGAGAATAATTATTTTGCCATAAATTGGCCAAAAGAGTACGGAGGAACTAACTGGTCTCCAACTCAAAAATATATTTTTCAAAATGAATTAGCATCAGAAAATACTCCAATTCTAATTCCTTTTGGAGTCAATATGTGCGGTCCTGTAATTTATACATTTGGAACAGAGGAGCAAAAAGAAGAGCATCTACCAGGAATTATTAATAGTGATGTTTGGTGGTGTCAAGGCTATTCGGAACCAAGTTCAGGATCAGATCTAGCTTCACTCCAAGTAAAAGCGGTAAAAAATGACGATTGTTATATAGTTAATGGCACTAAAACTTGGACAACTTTAGCCCAGCACGCAGACTGGATATTTTGTTTAGTAAGAACAGAATCTACTGACGTTAAGCAAGAGGGTATTAGTTTTCTTTTAATAGATATGAAGACTCCAGGTATAGAAGTGCAACCTATTATAACTATAGATGGATCGCATGAAGTTAACATGGTCTTTTTTGAAAATGTTGAAGTCCCTATATCTAATCTAGTAGGGGAGGAAGGACAAGGCTGGAATATTGCTAAATTTCTTCTTATGCATGAAAGAACTGGAATAGCTGGCTTGGCCTCCTTGAAAAGAGAATTAAACAAGATGAAAGAAATAGCTTCCTTAACACCACTGGGAGAGGGCACCTTAATGGATGATAAATTTTTTATGAATAAGTTATTCGCTGCCGAGATAGAGCTATCTGCTATTGAATATACAGAATTAAGAACTCTTTCAGCATTATCTTCAGGAGGAGCACCCGGACCAGAATCATCTATTCTTAAGATAAAAGGAACAGAACTTCAGCAAACTCTTTCTGAGCTTTTTATTGAGATGATGGGTTATTACTCCCATCCATTTATACCTGAAAATGAACTTGGTTCAAATGCATCAATAGGACCATCTTACGCTGCTCCTGGGATGGCTCATTATTTAAATTATAGAAAAGTGTCAATCTATGGTGGAAGTAATGAAATACAAAGAAATGTTATAGCAAAAGCAATATTAGGACTTTAAAATTATGGACTTTACATACAGCGAAGAACAAACCTTGATCCAGGATCAAGTAGAATCATTTATAACAAAAGATTATGACTGGGAAACTAGGCAAAAAATTCTTTCTTTAGATGAAGGTTTTAGTCAAGATAATTGGAATACCTTTGGAGAATTAGGTTGGTTAGGACTAAGTATCTCCGAAAAATCTGGTGGATTTGGCGGTTCTGCGATTGATACTATGATTATTATGGAGCAATTTGGTAAAGGTCTTGTCTTAGAGCCCTATCTAGAAACCATAGTTTTAGGAGCTGGATTATTAGATTCAATTGGTTCAAATGAACAACAAAAAGAGATTCTAGAAAAAGCTATTACAGGAAAAGTTCAATTAGCAACTGCATTTGCAGAACCTCAAAGTAGATTCAATTTATCAGATGTTACTACAACCGCCGCTAAAGAAGATAAAGGGTTTACATTAAATGGTTACAAATGTGTTGTTATGAATGGTCCTTCTGCAGATTATTTTATTGTCTCAGCTAGAACGTCTGGAGGTCAAACAGAACCAAATGGAATTTCTCTGTTTATTGTTAATAAAGATTTGCCTGGTCTTTCTCAAAGAAGCTACTCAACTGTGGATGGTAAAAAAGCATCAGAACTAACTCTTGAAAATGTAAAAATTGATAACTCGTCATTATTAGGAGAGTTAGATAAAGGGTTGAATCCTTTATCAAGTGCTATAGACGTAGCAACTTTGGCTATCTGTGCTGAAGCAGTTGGTGCTATGGAGATTTTATATAAAGATACAGTAGAATACACGAAAACAAGAAAACAATTCGGTCAACCTATTGGAAAATTTCAAGTACTACAACATAGAATGGTAGATATGTTTATGGAATATGAGCAATCAAAATCTCTTCTGTACATGTGTGCAATGAAACTTGCTGAATCTGCAAAAGATTCCTCTAAAGCAATTTCTGGATTAAAGTATCAAATTGGCAAGGCCTCAAGACTAGTTGGTCAACAAGCCGTTCAGTTACACGGAGGAATGGGAGTAACAGACGAGTTGAATATTGGTCATTACTTTAAAAGACTAACTACAATAAATACTATATTTGGAAATGCTGATTTTCATTTAAAAAGATATTCTGAACTTTAAAAATGCCAGATATACCAGATAAAAGATTAAGACCAGAAAGGCCTACTGATGCTTTTGGTGATTTTCAATACAGACAAGCTTTAGCAGAGGAGATGCTACCTTCGATTGGAAGACTTTACAGGAATAATGTCCATATTCTTTTATACGGTAAACCATTAGTTAATTTATCTGTTTCTGAGATTATGATAGCTCATCGTTTTGTGAGAGAAGCTGAAAATAATGAATTAAGTGAATTTGAAACCTATCAAGTCGTTGAGATTCTATCTGAGCTTAACTTAGGTGAATCGGAAATTGATATTGGAATCATAGCAGCGGCATTTCTTTACGAAGACAAAGAGGTTCCACTAGAACAATTCGTTAATGACTTATTAAAAGACTTAATAGATAAAGAAGAGAAAAATAAATCGAATAGCCAGGATATTGTCCTTTATGGATTTGGTAGAATTGGTAGACTCTTAACAAGGCTATTGATAGAAGATTCTGGTGGAGGAAAGAATCTCAGACTCAGAGCAATAGTGGTAAGAAACTCTGGAGATGATGATTTAATAAAAAGAGCAAACCTGATGAGAAGGGATTCTGTTCATGGACCATTTAAGGGTACTATTAGAGTGGTTGAAGAAGAAAATATGCTGGTTATAAATGGTTGTGAAGTGAAAGTCATTTACGCAAAAGATCCTGATTCTGTAGATTATGCTAATCATGGTATTAAAGATGCTCTTTTGATAGATAATACGGGAGTATGGAGGAACAGTGAAAGCCTAGGTAAGCATCTTATTAATGAGGGAATATCTAAAGTTCTTTTAACTGCTCCTGGAAAAGATGGTATTAAAAATATTGTACATGGCATCAATAATAAGATTCTTAATTCAGAAGATAAGATCATAGGAGCTGCATCTTGTACTACAAATGCAATTGTTCCCGTCCTAAAGGTTGTACAAGAAGAGTTTGGTATTGTTGGTGGTCATATAGAAAGTGTGCACTCATATACAAATGATCAAAATTTAATTGATAATCTACATAAGAAATCTAGAAGAGGCAGAAGTGCTGCTCTTAATATGGTAATTACCGAAACAGGTGCCGGTAAAGCCGTAGCACAAGTACTTCCAGAGTTAAAAGGTAAACTGACGGCAAATGCTATCAGAGTACCTACACCTAATGTATCTTTAGCTATAATGCACTTAAACCTTAATAAACAGGTTTCCAAAGAAAAGATTAATAACTTGCTCAGGCAAAAAGCATTTCACTCAGCTCTTAAAAACCAGATTGATTTTACTAACTCTAGTGAAGTAGTTTCTTCTGATTTTGTTGGTAGTCGGCATGCTTGTATAGTTGACTCGGAAGCTACTATTTGTAACGATAAAAATTGTTCTCTTTATATTTGGTATGACAATGAATTTGGATATAGTACTCAACTTTTGGGGCTTGTTAAGCAAATAACAGGAATTTCTTTTAAAAGATACCCTAATTTTGAGTAATCTTGGTAGATAATTCTACTAACGATCTCTATAATACGCACCCATAAGTTTCTTAGTAAATAGCCACTAATAGGTTTTTAATCTACATTGAGAGGGCATGATTAGGATTAGAAAAGGTTTGAATATTCCCTTAAAGGGCTCCCCAAACAGTGCTGCTGTTACCATGTCTGCTTCGCGATCTGTTGGTTTGTTAGGAGACGATTATGTCGGAATGAAACCAACTATGCTTGTTTCAGAAGGAGATACAGTTAAAGCAGGTGATATATTATTTGAAGATAAAAAAAATAAAGGAGTGGTATTTACTTCCCCTGGATCAGGAGAAATTGAATCTATAAATAGAGGTGCCAGAAGATCTTTGCAATCTATAGTCATAAATTTAGATAAAGAAGAACATTTTAAAGAGTTTAATTCTTATAAATCTAACGAACTGCATACTATAGATCCTTCTAAGATAAGAGAGCAGTTAATAAATTCAGGTCTATGGACTTCTTTCAGAACTAGACCATTTAGTAAAACTCCATCCATAGATTCATTTCCAGAATCTTTGTTTATAAACTGTATGGATACAAATCCCCTTTCTTTAAATCCTAATGAAGTGATTTCTATAGAAAGAAATAATTTTCATGCTGGCATTTCTATATTAAGTCGTTTCTTAGACTCTAAAATTTATCTTTGCACTTCAAAAGATTTTAGTTCTGAGGAATTTAAATTTCCAAATGTTCATCATAGAATCTTTGATGGGCCCCATCCTTCAGGTCTATCAGGAACACATATGCATCATATTTCGCCAGCCTCACTAAAAAATATATTGTGGAGCATTAATTATTCTGATGTTATAAATCTTGGTTATTTATTTTTAAATGGAAGAATACCTATACATAAATATATTAGTCTGTGCGGACCTCAAGTAGAAAGTCCAAGGATATTAAAGGTAAGAATAGGGGCATGCACTGATGAACTTTGTGCGGGCCAATTAAAACTTTCTGATAATAGAATAATATCTGGATCTGTTATAAATGGCAGAGAGGCTGTAGGACCTTTTGCTTATTTAGGAAAGTTTCATACTCAAGTTTCGGTTCTTGAAGAGTCTAGTATGGCAGATAGAGAATTCTTGAATTGGATGATGCCAGGCTTAAATAAACATTCTAAACTTTCTTTATTCGCTCATTCTATTTTTCCTACAAAATTATTAGGTTTAAAAACACTCATGAATGGAGCAGATAGATCTATAGTGCCAATAGGGATATATGAAGAGGTGCTTCCTTATAATTTGCTTCCTACAATACTTTTAAGATATTTAGTTTTAAAGGATACAGAAAAGGTTCAAGCTTTAGGAGGTTTAGAGTTAGACGAAGAAGATCTAGCGCTCTGCAGTTATGTTTGTCCTAGTAAATATGATTTTGGTTCTATTTTGAGATCAAATCTTTCTTCTATAGAGGCTGAGGGATAAGGTGAAACCATTACGAAATTTTCTTGACAATATAAAACCTAACTTTGGAAAAAATGGAGTTCTTAGTAAATTTTTTCCAATATTTGATGTGCTAGAGAATTTTCTCTACTCATCTGAAAGGAGAACTTTTGGTCTAATACATGTTCGTGATTCTGCTGATATACAAAAGATTATGGTTGTAGTTTGGGTGGCTGCATGGCCTGCAATGTTTTATGGAATGTATAACATTGGCTTTCAAGCCCTTTCAGCTATGGAAGTTAATAATATACTACCAAAAGAAGACTGGCACCTCTTCTTTATTAATCTCTTCTGTGAATACGATCCTAATAGTTTAATAGATTGCTTGTGGTATGGAGCTTGCTTTTTTATACCTATTTATTTAGTAACCTTTATAGTCGGAATTTTATGGGAAATAATTTTCGCAATAGTCAGAGGTCATGAAGTTAGCGAAGGAGCATTTGTCACCACTATCTTATTTGCTTTATGTTGCCCTCCTGATGCACCATTGTGGCAAGTTGCTTTAGGAATAAGTTTTGGACTTGTAGTTGGCAAAGAAATATTTGGTGGTACTGGAAAGAATTTCCTCAATCCAGCTCTTATAGGAAGAGCTTTTTTATATTTTGCTTACCCAGTACATTGGTCTGGTAATTCTGTTTGGGTAGCTTTAGATGGATATAGCTCTCCTACTATATTAGGAATAGGAGCCCAAGAAGGTTTAGAAGGAATTTCTATCAGCTATAGTTGGATAGATTCATTTATTGGAAATATTCCAGGCTCCGTTGGAGAAACATCCACTTTATTTATTCTTTTAGGACTTCTCGTCTTGTTATATACCAGAATAGCATCATGGAGAATTATTCTAGGAGTGTTATTAGGATCTTTCTTCATGTCTAATATCTTTAACCTGATAGGTTCAAACACTAACCCAATGTTTTCTTTACCCTTTTATTGGCATATTGTTATAGGAGGATATGCTTTTGGTCTTGTTTTTATGGCTGTAGAGCCTGTTTCAGGATCTCATACAAACTTAGGAAGATGGTATTATGGTTTTTTAATAGGAATTATGGTTGTTTTAATAAGAGTAATAAATCCTGCTTTTCCAGAAGGTATGATGTTAGCAATTCTTTTTGCAAACCTTTTTGCTCCCCTTATTGATCATTTTGTTCAAGAGAGAAATATTAAACAAAGATTAAAATCTATATAACATGATTAAAAATAATGACACGATTTTAAAAACTATATTTGTAGCTATAACTCTTTGTCTAATATGCTCAGCCATTATTTCTTCAGCAGCAGTTGGACTTCGGGATATACAAAATGCTAATAAGAAATTAGATCAACAGTCTAAAGTTTTAGCATCAGCAGGCCTTTTAGAACAAAATAAATCTATAGAAGAACTGTTTTCTTCTATAGAAGAAAAAATATTAGATTTAAGAAGTGGTGAATTTGTAGATTCTATGGATTTAGAAAACTTTGATCCAAAGTTACTGGCAAGAAACATTGATACATCAATAGCTTTAAGTTCTGATCAAGACATTGCGATACTAAAAAGAAGAGAGAATTATCAAAAGATTTTTTTACATTATGACAAAGATCAATTATCTTCTATCATCCTTCCCGTTAGAGGTTATGGCCTGTGGGGTACACTTTATGGATATTTAGCATTAAAACCAGATTTGCAAACAATAATTGGTTTAGAGTTCTATGAACATAAAGAAACGCCTGGACTGGGAGCTGAAGTTGACAACCCAAGGTGGAAGAACATCTGGAAAGGAAAAAAGATTTATGGAGATGAATACAAGGTCTTAATTTCAGTTATAAAAGGAACTGTTAATAAACAGTCTCAAAATTCTAATTATCAAGTAGATGGACTCTCGGGTGCAACGATAACTAGCAAAGGCGTATCTAATTTACTTTCTTTTTGGCTTGGAGATTTAGGCTATTTGCCCTTCATTAAAAAAATAAAAAAACGTCTTTCTTCTGAGGAAATTACTAATGTCTAAATCTAAAGAGGCCCTTATTACGCCTATATTCAATGAGAATCCCATAGCACTTCAGATTCTGGGAATTTGCTCAGCTCTTGCAGTAACAAGTAATTTGAAAGTAACTTTAATAATGTGTATTGCCTTAACTACCGTTGTCTCTTTTTCAAACCTTTTTGTGTCTATTATCCGTAATCACATACCAACTAATATAAGAATAATAGTTCAAATGACTATAATTTCTTCTTTAGTTATTTTAGTGGATGAATTATTAAAAGCTTATGACTATGAAAGCAGTAAGACTCTAAGTGTTTTTGTAGGACTAATAATTACTAACTGCATAGTAATGGGAAGAGCTGAAGCCTATGCTATGCAAAATTCACCATGGCATAGCTTTCTAGATGGACTAGGAAATGGATTAGGCTATAGTGTTATTTTACTGATAGTTGCATTTTTTCGTGAACTCTTAGGTGCTGGCTCCTTTTTTGGTATAGAGATATTACCATTAGTCCAAAATGGTGGATGGTATCAAGGTAATAATTTTATGCTCTTGCCAGCTAGTTCATTCTTTATTATTGGATTTCTAATATGGGGTCTTAGGACTTGGAAAACTGCTCAAGTTGAAGAACCTCAATTTAAAATTACTAGAAATAGTCTAGATGACGACAAAGTAGGCACCTAAGATGTTTGAGTATTATTTAAATTTATTTATAACCTCAATCTTTATTGAAAATATAGCTTTAGCTTTTTTCCTAGGGATGTGTACCTTTTTAGCAATTTCTAAACAATTAAACTCAGCGATTCAACTTGGAATAACTGTCATAGTGGTATTAACTATCACCGTCCCAATAAATAATCTAATTTATACATATGTGTTAAAAGAAGGAGCCTTAAGTTGGATGGGATTACCTAACACAAATTTACAATTTGTAGGCCTCATAAGTTATATCGGTATTATTGCAGCAATAGTTCAAATCCTCGAGATGTTTCTTGATAAATATATTCCGGTCCTTTATACAGCTTTAGGAGTATTCTTGCCCTTAATTACAGTTAATTGCGCAATATTAGGAGCATCTCTTTTTATGGTTGAAAAAAATTATGAGTTTGCGGAAAGTATTATCTATGGATTAGGGGCAGGAACGGGCTGGGCTTTAGCAATCATAGGACTTGCAGGCATAAGAGAGAGGCTTAAGTATGCGGACATTCCAGACGGATTAGAGGGTTTAGGGATTACATTTATAATTGTTGGTTTGATGTGTTTTGGTTTTATGTCATTTGGAGGAATAGCACTTTAAAAGATGAATACTTTTTTTGAAAATGAAATAATTTTAGGTGTTTTAGTTTTTACCTTAGCTGTCAATACTATGGTATTTATTATTCTTGGAGCCCGAAGAGTTTTAGTCTCTACGGGAGAAGTGTCTATTAATATTAATGGTGATGATGATAAATCTTTAATGGTTCAAGCTGGTGGTAAGCTTTTACAGACTTTAGCCAATCAAAACTTATTCTTATCTTCTGCTTGCGGTGGCGGTGGCACTTGTGCTCAGTGCAAGTGTCGAGTGCTTGATGGAGGAGGATCCATTTTACCTACAGAAGAACCACATTTTTCTAATAGAGAAAGAAAAGAAGGCTGGAGACTATCATGTCAAGTGCCAGTTAAAGATGATATGAAAATTGAAGTTCCCACTGAAGTTTTCGGAGCTAAAAAATGGGATTGTGAAGTTATATCCAATAAGAATGTTGCAACTTTTATTAAGGAACTAGTTCTGAAATTACCTGAAGGTGAAGATGTTGGTTTTAAAGCAGGAGGCTATGTTCAAATGGAAATTCCTCCTTATTCACTTGACTATACCTCTTTCGAAATAGAAAAAGAATACCAAGAAGATTGGGAAAGATTTGGAGTATTTAATAACAGTTCGAGTGTAAATGAATCAGTTATAAGGGCTTATTCTATGGCTAACTATCCAGAAGAAAAAGGCATCATGAAATTTAATATTAGAATAGCTAGTCCTCCTCCTGGTACAGAATTTCCACCTGGAGAGATGACTTCGTATTTATTTAATTTAAAGGAAGGGGATACCCTAAGGATTTTTGGCCCTTTTGGAGATTTTTATGCAGAAGAGAGTGAAAGTGAGATGATCTTTATTGGAGGAGGAGCAGGTATGGCTCCTATGCGCTCTCATATATTTGATCAACTACTTAGATTAAATTCATCAAGAAAGATTACGTTTTATTATGGAGCAAGAAGTATTAGGGAAGTATTTTATGCTGAAGAGTATGATGAGTTAGCTAGAATTCATGAGAATTTTAATTGGCACCTTGCACTGTCTGATCCTTTGCCTGAAGATAACTGGGATGGCTATACTGGCTTCATCCATCAAGTAATACATGATAATTATCTAAAAGATCATCCGTCACCTGAAGATTGTGCTTATTATATGTGCGGACCACCTATGATGATGGATGCATGTTTCAAGATGCTAGATGACCTAGGGGTGGAACCCGAAGCTATCAAATTTGATGATTTTGGAAGTTAATCTTTTTTTTAATAATAAAACAAAATTCATTTTCTTAAAAAGAGCGAAGAAGTACTTATTTCTTCTTCTTTTCATGCTTACTTTTGTTGCATGTAATCAAACTATTAATACCACCTTTGAAGGCAGCATTATGGGCACTAATTATAAGGTGCTTATTTCTGGAAAAGTTCCAAGCATAGTTAACGAAAAGAGCATCTTTAACGTTATAGACAAAGTTAATCAAGAAATGTCTACTTATATAGTTAATTCAACAGTAAACGAAATAAATAACGCAAATATAAATGAGTTAATTTATGTTACGCAAGATCTCATCAACGTACTTTCCTATGGACAAAAAATTTGTAATTTATCTAAAGGTGCATTTGATGTCTCTATTGGACATATTGTAAATGCCTGGGGTTTTGGACCTTCCGTTAAAGACGACTCTAAAAATTTAGAACAAATGATATCTAATATTGGATGCAACTCTTTTAAAGTAAATCAAGTAAGTAATTCCATTTTAAAAAATAAAGATGTTTCAATAGATCTTTCTGCCATAGCAAAAGGTTATGCGATAGATAAGTTAGCTATTTATTTATCGTCTCATAGCATTGATAACTATCTTATTGAAATAGGTGGAGAGATTAGAGTCAAAGGAGATAAAAATGGCGTTACATGGAAAGTAGGAATAGAAAACCCCTTTAATTTTTCTAAACCTCTCATGCTCTTAAATAATCAAAATTTTGGTGATTTCTCACTTGCAACATCTGGTTCTTACAGGAATTATAAAATGATAGAAGGAGAAAAAATTTCACACACATTTGATCCTAGAACAGGATTATCTGTTAAATCCGACCTTCTTTCAGTAAGCGTAATTCATAATACTGCTATGGAAGCAGATACTTTAGCTACTACTTTAAATGTTCTAGGAGCAGATAAAGGATTTATTTTTTCTGAAGAAAATAACATTAAAGCTATTTTTGTTATTAAAGAAAATGACTCTCTTATATTTAAGACTTCCTCTGAATACAATAGAGTATTAAAATAAGTTCATGACTACGCTTATATTAACATTTATTTTCTTAGTTATATTAGTAGCCTTAATGTCTGTAGGAGTGCTGTTTGGTAGACAACCGATAAGTGGATCTTGCGGAGGAATGAAATCAATTGAAGGGCAAATTAACTGTGATTTATGTGGTGGAGATAAATCAAAGTGCATAGAATGATTCTATTAGTTATCCTCTTGTAAAATTTAATTTTAACCATATATATAATATGGATGCCTAAATAGGGTCCATTTTTATTAACTTGCTTAAATTAAGGAGTAAATTATGGTTACAACAATAGAAACTATATGGAGAGATATTTCTCCATACGCCGTAGGATTCGATAGATCTCTCAATGCTTTGTCTTCTCTAGCAAATTCAAAGTCTCAAACGTCAAACTATCCACCGTATAATATACGAAGAGTTAGTGACGACCAATATACCATTGAACTAGCTTTAGCTGGCTTCGATGAAAAAGATATAGATATAGAGCTTGCCGAAGATACCTTGACTATAAAAGGAGAAAAAAAGGATGACATGTCAGAGGGTCTTGTTCACCAAGGTCTGGCTTCAAGAGATTTCATCAAAAAATTTATACTTTCAGATGATATGATTGTTAAAGGTGCCGCTTTATCTAACGGCATGCTTTATGTTGGTATCGAAAGAATAATACCTGATCATAAAAAACCTCAGAAAATAGAATTAACTTCTAAAAAAAATCTTTTGGGATAATAGGATATTATAAACAAAAGGAAGCTAACTTGCTTCCTTTTTTTGTACAACACATAAGTTAAAATTGATTCATAGTATTATCTTTTCCAGAAGCTTTTAGTGCTGCCTCTCCAGCAAAATATTCTTTGTGATCATCTCCCATATCTGATCCAGCCATATTCTGATGCTTAACACAAGCTATCCCTTGTCTTATCTCATTTCTTTGAACACCTTGTACGTATCCCAGCATCCCTTTTTCTCCGAAATATTCTTTAGCAAGATTGTCGGTAGAAAGAGCCGTCGTATGATATGTTGGTAAGGTTATGAGATGATGAAATATACCAGCTTCTTTTGCTGCATCTGACTGAAAAGTACGAATTTTTTCATCAGCTTCTAATCCAAGCACAGTTGCATCATATTTTTCATTCATTAGATCATCTCTTTCGTAGTCAGAAATATCTTTCCCATCATCTTGCATAGTATCAAATATTTGCTGACGAAAATTTAATGTCCAATTAAAAGAGGGGCTGTTGTTATATACGAGCTTAGCATTTGGCACTTCTTTTCTGATCTCATTCATCATCGCACCTATCTGACCTATGTGTGGTTTTTCTGTTTCAATCCAGATTAAATCAGCTCCATTTTGTAAACTTGTAATAGAATCTAAAATACATCTTTCTTCTCCAGTTCCTTTTTTAAATTGGTATAAATTACTCGGTAAACGTTTGGGTCTAACTAAATTACCATTTTGATTTATAAGTACATCGCCATGGTTCATATCCTCTGTATTTACTTCTTCTACATCTAAAAAGGAATTATATTGATCTCCTAAATCTCCAGCTTCATGAGTAATAGCAATTTGCTTAGTTAAACCGGCTCCTAAGGAATCAGTCCTTGCAACAATAACACCATCATCTACACCCAATTCTAAAAAAGCATATCTAACGGCATTAATTTTAGCCAAAAAGTCTGCATGAGGAACTGTTACTTTTCCATCTTGATGACCACATTGCTTCTCATCTGATACCTGATTTTCTATCTGAATACAACATGCTCCGGCCTCAATCATCTGCTTTGCCATTAAATATGTAGCCTCTTCATTACCAAAACCTGCGTCTATGTCAGCTATGATTGGCACAATATGAGTCTCGTAGTCATCAATTTTTCCTTCTATTATTGCTTTATCTTCGCTTGCTTCATCAAGATCTCTGAAAAGGGAAGAAAGTTCACGAGCATCTGCTTGTCTTAAAAAAGTGTAAAGTTCATTAATTAAGTTGGCTACAGAGGTCTTCTCATGCATAGATTGATCAGGCAAAGGCCCGAACTCTGATCTAAGTGCGGCGACCATCCATCCTGATAAATATAAATACTTCTTATTATTCGTTCCAAAATGTTTTTTTATAGAAATTAACTTTTGCTGCCCTATAAAACCATGCCAACAACCTAAGGACTGAGTGTAGGAAGATGAATCTGCATCATATTCATCCATATCCTTGCGCATAATTGATGCTGTATATTTAGCAATATCAACTCCAGTATTAAATTGATTCTGAAATTTCATCCTTGCTGAGTGCTCCGGATTAATATTTACGAAGGCTTTCTTTCCTGAATTTTTTAATTTAGAGAATTCTTCAATACAATCTTTATATTTCAACATAGTGATCCTAAATAATAATAAAATAAAACTAAATAATAAAAAACTTGCTTTCTTTTAGAAAGGTCGAAGTTTAAACAAAGAGGGTAATAAATCAATAAGTTATTAGACTTTTTTAGCAAGAATACTAGCTAACCCAATGTAATCTGATGGACTAAGTTGTAAGAGAATCTCTCTATCATTGTCTTCAATATTTAAAGATTCAACAAGAAGTTTAATTTTAGATTTATCTAAAGATTTACCTCTAGATAAGTCCTTCATGATTTCGTATCCATGAGGGATTTTATTCTTTCTCATAATTGTTTGGATTGCTTCTGATAAGAGTTCCCATGAATTTTCTAAATCATCTTTTATGCTTTTCTTATTGATATCTAATTTTTTAATTCCTTTTTTTAGAGATTCGTAGGCAATAAGAGATAAAGAAAAAGCACTTCCTATATTCCTTAGAACAGTTGAATCTGATAAGTCTCTTTGCCATCTAGAAATAACAATCTTGTGAGCTATATGTTCAAACATAGAATTTGATATTCCTAAATTCCCTTCAGCATTTTCAAAATCTATAGGGTTAACTTTATGAGGCATAGTTGAAGAACCTACCTCTCCATCATTTAATTTCTGCTTGAAATAACCTATAGAAATATAGCCCCAGGCATCTCTAGAAAAATCTAATAAAATATTATTAAGCCTTACATAGGCATGCATTAATTCTGCCAAAGAATCTTTTTGCTCTACTTGAGTAGTATATAAAGAGAAGTTGAGCCCCAATCCTTTTACAAAAAGATTAGATACTTTCAACCAATCTACATCCGGATAAGCTACTAAGTGTGCATTATAGTTTCCTACTGCTCCGTTTATTTTTCCTGATAATTTGATCTTCGATATTGAAGACAGTAATCCATCAATTCTATAGACAAAGTTAGCAAATTCTTTACCCATGGTAGTTGGTGAAGCGCTTTGGCCATGCGTTCTAGATAACATTGCAACACTTGAATAAGAACGAGACTTATCTTTTAAGACTTTTCTAATGCTCTTAATAGAAGGTATCAAAATATCCTGACATGCATCCTTTAACATTAGGGAATAAGCTAAATTATTTATGTCTTCAGACGTGCAGGCAAAATGAATAAATTCTTCGCTTTTACTTAATTTTGGTTTTTCAGTAAATTTATTTCTCAAATAGTATTCAACAGCTTTAACATCGTGGTTTGTTCTACTTTCAAGTTTTTTAATCTTTTGAGCTTCTTTTAAATCAAAGTTTAGATAAATTGATCTTAAAAAATTAACATCTCTTTTATTAAGGGCTATGAGTTCTTTTACTCCTTTAATTGAAGAAAGAAGAATAAACCATTCTACTTCAATTAAAAGTCTATATTTCATGAGTGCAAACTCGCTGAAATAAGGACTTAGTAATTCAGATACATGTCTGTATCTTCCATCAACGGAAGAGATTGCTGTTAATTTGTTTAAATTCATTATTTAAAAGTTTTTATTATAACTTAATGTGCCTATAATACTTGCGTAATAGGTTAACTCGATCCAGACTAGAGATATGAAAAAAATATCTTTCAATGCTAATTCCTTTCTTTTAAGTCTTTTTGTATTAATATTTTCTCAGATAACTTCTTCTAAGACAGTTATTCATGCTGGTCAGCTAATTGATGGCAACAATCCAAGTCCTCTGCAGAATATGAGTATCATAATATCTGGAGAAAAGATTATATCTATTGAGCAAGGTTTTATTGAGCCAGATATAGAAGATATTTATATAGATCTTGGGAGTTATACTGTATTACCAGGTCTCATAGATATGCATGTTCACCTTGATGGTGAGCATAATAAAAATAGCTCCAATGAGAAATATATACTTACTGAGGCTGATAATGCCATAAATTCTGTGGTTAATGCTCAAAAAACGTTACTAGCTGGATTTACTACTGTCAGAAATCTTGGAGATTCTGATTTAGTTACGATTAGTCTAAGAAATGCAATTAATAAAGGAATACTTCCTGGTCCTAGAATTTATACCTCTGGATCTACAATCTCTTCTACAGGAGGGCATGGAGATCAAAGTAATGGAGCAAGAAAAAACCTCAAAAAAAATCTTCGTAAATCAAATGCTGTTGTAAATAGCCCTAGTGACGCTTTTCTCGCTGTTAGGAGTAGATATCAAGAAGGTGCTGATCTTATCAAGATAACAGCTACCGGTGGAGTTTTGAGTGTTGCAAAAAATGGAGAAAACCCTCAATTCACAAAAGAGGAATTGAAAGCTATTATCACTTCTTCAAAAGACTATGGTTTTAAAGTAGCAGCTCATGCACACGGAGCAGAAGGAATTAAAAGAGCAGTTATAGCTGGGGTAAACTCTATTGAACATGGAACTTTAATGGACGAAGAGGGCAGAAAACTTATGATCCAAAATGGTACTTATCTTGTACCTACTATAATGGCGGGCAAGTGGGTTGAAGAAAAGTCAAAAGAAGAAAACTATTTTCCAGAAATTGTTAGGCTAAAAGCAGCAAAAATAGGCCCTTTAATTCAAGCATCTTTTGGAAAAGCTTATCAATCTGGAGTAAAAATAGCCTTTGGTACCGATTCAGGAGTTTCCCTTCATGGAGAAAATGCTAAAGAATTTGTTTTAATGGTTGAAGCGGGCATGCCCCCTTTACAAGCTATTCTTTCAGCAACCAAAGAGGCCTCAATACTCTTAGGCCAAGATAAACTTTTAGGTACCTTACAAGAAGGAAAGTATGCTGACATTGTAGCTGTTTCAACTAATCCAATAGATGATATATCTTCTCTTCAATCTATAGATTTTGTAATGAAAGCTGGTGAAGTTTATAAAACCCCTTAGTTTATTGAATCTATCTCTCCGCCACCTATACACTCATTGTCCTTATAAATAACTGCTGATTGACCGGGAGTAATAGCCCTCTGAGATTTATCAAATAATACCCTGTATTGACTATCTTCTTTTTTAATTACGCAGTCTTGGTCAGCCTGCCTATACCTAACTTTCACTGAATACTTAGTATCATCTGTTAATGCATGATGAGTTTCAAGGTTCTTAATAAGTAACTCTTTTGACATAAGTAGCTTATTGCAATTCCCTTGGACAACTTTAAGGGTATTATTTTCTAAATCCTTTTCAGCAACATACCAAGGATTATTATTTGAATCTTTCATGCCACCAATGCCTAGTCCTTTTCTTTGCCCTAAAGTGTAAAAGGGTAAACCATTATGAGTTCCAATTTGCTTATTATTACTATCTATTATGTCTCCTTTTTCTGAAGCTATATATTCAGATAGAAATTCTGGAAATGGCCTCTCACCTATAAAGCATATACCTGTGCTGTCTTTTTTATCCGAGGTCACTAAATGTATGTCTTTGGCTATCGCACGAACATCTTTTTTATATAAAGACCCTAACGGAAATAAGATTTTAGAGTAAGTACTTTTAGGAACTGAATATAAAAAATAGCTCTGATCTTTATTATTATCTACGCCTTTATATAAGGCTAAACGTTTATTAATATTTTTAATTTGAGCATAATGCCCTGTAGAAATAAAATCGTACCCTTTGTCCATTGCATAATTATAAAAAACATCAAATTTAATTTCCCTGTTGCATAGTATATCTGGGTTAGGAGTTCTTCCTCTTTTTAATTCTCTTAAAAAATAATTAAAAACCTTTGTTTTATATTGTTTTGAGAAATTTTCTTGGACTAATTTTATATTTAGCTGATCTGCAACAAAAGAAGCGTCCATAAAATCTTCCTTAATACTGCAATAAGGTGACCCGTCATCATCATTCCAATTTTTCATGAAGAGAGCATCTACAGCATAACCTTGCTCTTTCAATAAATGAGCTGCTACAGAAGAATCTACACCTCCTGATAATCCAATTAACACTCTTTTCTTTGACATGTTTAAAAAATCTTCATTTAGATGGATAGGCTAATTTGGGAATCCCAACTTAACTACTATATAATCACAATCTCTAATTATACAGAGATCAATAAATTAATTAATCTTATGACATATAAGCACATACAAATACCTGATTCAGGCAGTAAAATTTCATATTCTCCTGATGGCGAACTTATAGTTCCCAATGACCCTATTATCCCCTTTATAGAAGGTGATGGCATAGGTTCAGATATATCTCCCGCAATGATAGATGTAGTTAATAAGGCAGTAGAGAAAGCTTATAACGACGAAAGAAAAATATCTTGGATGGAAATTTATTGTGGTGAAAAAGCCGTTACCACCTATGGAAATGATATTTGGTTACCGGAAGAAACCCTAGAAGCAATTAAGGAATATGTGGTTTCTATCAAAGGCCCTTTAACTACTCCTGTTGGTGGAGGAATAAGATCTTTAAATGTCGCTCTTAGACAAGAACTGGATCTATATGTTTGCCAAAGACCAGTAAGATATTTCAATGGGGTACCAAGTCCAGTTATTGCTCCAGAAAAAACAGATATGGTTATCTTTAGAGAAAATTCAGAAGACATATATGCTGGTATTGAATGGGAAGCAGGCTCTGATGAAGCTACTAAAATTATAGACTTTCTTCAAAATGAAATGGGTGTTTCTAAAATTAGATTTCCTGATTTTTGTGGAATAGGCGTAAAACCTGTTTCTAAACAAGGTACTGAAAGACTAGTAGATAAAGCCATAGAGTATGCCATACAAAATGATAGAGATTCTATAACTCTAGTTCATAAAGGTAATATCATGAAATTCACAGAAGGCTCTTTTAAAGAATGGGGCTATGATCTATCTTCAGATAAATATGGAGCAGTAGAAATTGATGGCGGTCCATGGAGGAGCTTTAAGAATCCAATTACCGGTAAAGATATTATTATTAAAGATGTTATAGCTGATGCCTTTCTTCAACAAATATTAACCAGACCTGAGGAATATAGTGTCATAGCTACTCTAAACTTAAATGGAGACTATATTTCTGATGCACTTGCAGCAGAAGTTGGTGGCATAGGTATAGCACCTGGTGCTAATCTAGGCGATGAAATTGGATTATTTGAAGCAACTCATGGCACTGCTCCCAAATATACTAATCTAGATAAAGTAAACCCAGGTTCATTAATACTTTCAGCTGAAATGATGCTTAGATTTATGGGTTGGACTGAATCAGCTGATCTTATTATTGAAGGACTATCTAAAACTATCAATCAAAAAAGGGTAACTTATGATTTTGAAAGATTAATGGAAGATGCAACCCTTCTTAAGTGCTCTGAGTTTGGACAGGCTATTGTAGAAAACATGTAACTAAATGATCTAAAAAAATGCACTTACTATCTTCTATTAATCAAAACAAAGAAGATGACCTTCAAGAGGATGGCGCTTCTTATGTGCTAGAAGAAGAAACTAGTCCGCTTACTAAAAGACCCTCCTTATACAGAGTTTTAATATTAAACGATGACTACACTCCAATGGAGTTTGTAGTTTTTGTCCTACAAAATTTTTTTGGGATGGACAATGAAAAGGCAACTCAAATAATGCTCACAGTGCATACCAAGGGGATAGGAGTGTGCGGAATATTTACAAAGGAAATTGCAGAGACTAGAAGTTCCCAGATTAATAATTTTGCTAAACAAAATGGCCACCCATTAATTACAGATATTGAAGAAGTAGAGGATGAAGAATGTTAGATAATCAATTAGAAAATAATTTAACTTTGGCTTTCAAGGAAGCTCATGAACAAAAACATGAATTTGTAACCATAGAACATTTGTTATTAGCAATTCTTGACAATTCAGATGCATCAAAAGTTATAACTAGTTGTGGAGGATCAGTAGAAATACTAAGGAAAGATTTAAAAGAATTTATAAATAAAACTACCCCTAAGATAGAAGAAAATAAAAATACAGAAATTCAACCCACTTTAGGCTTTCAGCGAGTCCTCCAAAGGGCTGTTTTTCATGTTCAGTCAACAGGCAAATTAGAAGTAAATGGCGCAAATGTTCTAGTAGCAATATATACCGAAAAAGAAAGTCAGAGTGTCTTCCTATTGGAACAACAGGGCTTAACTAGACTAGAAGTTGTTGCATATATTAGTCACGGGGACCTAGGAGAAGAATCTAATAATTCCATTGAAGATGACCAAGATAATCCAGAAAAAGATTCTAGTTCAAGCTTAGATAAATATACAACTAATCTTAATATACAGGCTTTAAATGGACAGATAGATCCTCTCATAGGCCGTTCTAAAGAGGTTGATCGTGTTATCCAAATATTAGCCAGAAGATCTAAAAATAACCCATTATTAGTAGGAGAATCTGGAGTTGGTAAAACAGCAATTGCAGAAGGTATAGCTAGACTTATAGTGCAAAAGAAAGTGCCAGAAATAATGCTTTCTTGTTCTATCTATAGTTTGGATATGGGAGCACTTTTAGCAGGCACCAAGTACAGGGGAGATTTTGAAAAAAGATTAAAATCAGTGCTTTCAGATTTAGAAAAAATTCAAGATTCAATTTTATTTATAGATGAAATTCATACGATTATTGGAGCTGGAGCTACTTCTGGTGGAGTTATGGATGCTTCTAATCTTCTAAAACCATCTCTAGCTAAAAATGGTATAAAATTCTTTGGTTCAACAACTTATAAGGAATACAGAGGTATTTTTGATAAAGATAGAGCATTATCACGACGTTTTCAAAAAGTAGAAGTAAAAGAGCCAAGTGTTGAAGAGACTATTAAAATATTACAAGGTTTAAAAAAGAGTTATGAAGAACATCATGAAGTTAAATACACAGACGATGCAATAAAAAAAGCTGCAGAATTATCATCTAAATACTTAAATGATAGGTTTTTACCAGACAAAGCTATTGATGTGATTGATGAAGCGGGAGCAAAGAATAGATTGAAAGACCCCAAAAATAATAAACGAAAAATAACAGAAATAGACATAGAAAAAATTATAGCCTCTATAGCTCAAATACCAGAGAACAGCGTATCTTCTACTGATAAAAAGAACCTTCGTAATTTAGAAAGAAATCTAAAGAGGGTAATTTTTGGCCAAGATACAGCTGTACATGAGATATCTTCTGCTATAAAACTCTCTAGAGCAGGTTTAAGGGTTGATCAAAAACCAGTTGGATCATTCTTATTTTCTGGGCCTACAGGGGTAGGGAAGACAGAACTTTCAAGGCAATTAGCTTTAACAATGGGGATAGAGCTATTGAGGTTTGATATGTCGGAGTACATGGAAAGACATACTGTGTCTAGATTGATTGGAGCTCCTCCTGGTTATGTTGGATATGATCAAGGAGGTCTACTCACGGAAGCAGTAACAAAAAATCCTCATTGTGTAATATTATTAGACGAGATTGAAAAAGCACATCCAGAAGTATTCAATATTCTCCTTCAGGTTATGGATCATGGAACACTAACAGATAATAATGGCAGGAAAGCTGATTTTAGGAACGTAGTACTAATAATGACAACAAATGCTGGAGCTCAAGATATGAGTAGGGCATCAATGGGATTCAAAGAACAAGATCATGCATCAGATGCAATGGAAGTTATTAAAAAGATGTTTAGTCCAGAATTTAGAAATAGACTTGATTCAATAGTGAAGTTTAACCCTCTACCAGTAAAAGTAATAATGACAGTTATAGATAAATTTCTAGTAGAGCTACAAGCTCAATTAGATGAAAAGAGTGTTCAAATAGAAGTAACTGAAGGAGCTAGGAAATGGCTACTTAAGAATGGATACGATCAAAAAATGGGCGCAAGACCTATGCAGAAACTTATACAAGAAAAGATAAAAGGGCCATTATCAGAGGAAATCCTGTTTGGAGAACTATCTAAGAATGGAGGAAAAGTATTAGTTGAACTAGAGAGAAAAGATATTGTATTGAAATATGAGAGACATAAAAAAGCTGAAAAAATAAAATAGTTTATTTTTCTCTAAATATAATTCTACCTTTTGTCAGATCATAAGGAGTTATCTCTAACTTAACTTTATCACCTGTCAGAATTCTTATGTAATGCTTTCTCATTTTTCCAGAAATATGAGCTATTATGACGTGGTCATTTTCTAGTTTTACTCTGAAAGTAGTGTTGGGAAGTGTTTCAATAACTTCTCCATCCATTTCTATTAATTCTTCTTTAGCCATATAATTACAATTGTGCCTTAGCTTAATCATTATTGAAAGAACTCATGAAAGAAAAAGAATTTAAATTTACCTCACTATTAGCTGTTCTTGCTTTGATAGTTATAATAATTGCTATTGCCAGTTACGTAATAGACCGTCTCATTGCTGTCTAAAAATTCTATAAGTTAAATATAAAGAATAGGGGGCTAAAAGTATTCCTATGCGTATATATATGTTTTTACTGTTCTATTTATTATTTAACATAATATACATTATGCGAAGTATTAATAACACTATATAGTGGATAGGTTTATATATAAGCACAATATATTGTTTACTCTTCTTAGAAAGAGCTACCATCTTGTCGACTATCTCAGGAATTAATAGATCTTCCGAAACATATATTATTATTTTATATTGAAAACTATCCCCATATGTAACTCACCATAAGGATGATCAAAAAAAGAAACGCTCTTTCTGTTATATGACAACGGCTTTAGACCAAGTAAATAGTGATTGCTTAGAGCTAACATCCCATAGGCTGTTATTCTTTCAGAAAATCTATAATTAAGATTTAAATTTACTGTTATGTTTGAATTCAGATCCTTTTGATAAGGGGATTTAATATAATTTGATCTACTAACTCGCAAGGCTCCTAACTGAGTAGTAAAAGTAAATGAATTATTTATCTTATATAAGATACTTAATGTATATCTTAGTTGATTTTCATCCCAAGGATTCTTTTGAGGTAATTGTGTTTTGAAATTACTTATTATTTCTCCTATTGAAGAGCTACCTACCCTACTTCCTAGAATAAAATTATCAGTAGTATCAAGAAGATCTGAAATATAGTTTATGTTTATTTTTGCTCTGCTTAATCGTAAACTATGATTAATCATAAAATTCTTTTGAATGACATCTTTTACGCGTATCGTTATACCTAATTCCTTAGATTTACCTTCAATTCTAAGAATTGGATTATAAGACTTCACTCCAGTCTTTCTATACTGTTCTGCATCTATAAAACGAATTTCTGCTTCTGCGCATGAGCCACCAATTATTTGACTTCCGAATTGATAACAATCTATGTTTAGAGAGTCCTGTTTTTCTGAAGTTTGAAATATTTCAAAACTTGTATTATAAGATTTATTCTCTATTAAAGAAGAACCTATAGATACTGAATAATTATCACTATTAGTATTAATCTCATCAGGATATGTGCTTCTTTGTATTTGATTATTAGACTGACCAAATTCTGCAGAAAGACGAAATCTATTTTTTAACACGTGCGATATAAAGAACGATTCAGAAGAAGTTTCATTTAATCTAGTTTGGGCATAATGACTCTTGTAATCAAGAATATCCATTGATTGTTTGTACTGATGTTGAATAAGGCCTATCTGTCTAATATGATCGTCATGGATAATATTTATATCTTGTAATAACTCTATTTCAGAAGAAAAAATAATAGAACTAAATATTAGATTAATAATTAGAATTACATATCCATTGTTTCTAAATTTATTCATTTTAAAGTCCCGTCATAACCACCAATTTGTTCTGTCTACTGATATGCAACTGACTCATCAATATCAACTGAAGTAAATATTCCTTCGACCATGTCTGATGTACTTGCCCCAACTATCCAAAGAAGCCTTTCTTCTCCATAAAGAACAAGAACTCCTCCATCGTAATCACTAAAAGAAAGCTCTGAAAAGGTAAGTCCATTATCTAGTCCTATCTTATGCTTACTGAAATCAAATCCATTTACCTTGTCATAAGCTATTGTAGGACCATTTATACCTGCTTGAACTTCCTGACTAGAATTAACTGACCCGGTGTATCCATCCCCGCCTCTTATAACGACAGTTCCTTGTGCATTCTCTTGAAATTCAACATAGTCCCTGCCAGTTCCACCGTCTATGGTACAAGTAGCAGGTGATCCATAGCAGTAAATTTGATCGTTACCAGCTCCGCCATAAAGTGTTGAATTACCTTCAATAGAAGAATTAAGGATGTTAGCTCTTAAAGCATCCTGACCTGCATAGCCATATACAGTGTTATCTCCTCCCCATCCTTCAAGCCAATTATCTGAGGAATTTCCTTTTATGATATCTGCTCCTTTGGTGCCTCTTATCCTTTCGAACCCTGAAACCATATCAAGAGTGAGCTCTCTTCCTGAAGAAGAGTCATATTGTTCAAAACTTAAAAAATCAGCACTAGGTTCTCCCCATCTATCGAGTACATTTGAACCGCCCTCTAGTCCGGAAAGATCCAATTGAGAAACTGGAGTTAAAGTTCCTAACATAACAAATGAGCCTCCTTTTCCTAAATTGACACTGTCACCACTCTTTATATCTAATCCCGAAATTCTGTCACTAAGTACTCCATCTGGATGATCGCCCATATGAATATTTAGACTACCGGTATGAACTGTTCTATCCATATTTTCTAACCTAAGATCATCGCCAGCTATTGACCCTAAGATTTTAATCGCACTACCAGTAGAAAAATTGTTCTTTAATTCATTCTGATCTGAGACAGATTCGTCGGACCACCATAACCTAGCCCCGTCTCGAGGATATCCTGATTCTAGTTGAGAAGTAAAATAGACAGCATTCTCATTGGAGCTAAACCATCCCCCATAGCAGTTTACATTACCCGAACAGGCTTGACCCGAATCACCCCATATCTGAATATAAACATTGTCTCCAATTATTAGATTCTCAATATCTCTAAATTTGAAATATATATGATTTCCAATTATAAAATTCCACCAACCAGTATCTTTATTCCAGTAAAGATCATCAAAACTAGCCAAGCTGGTCACTCCGCTGTAGTTGATGTTTAAAGTATCATCTCCTGTTCCTCCTTCAATGATATCCGTGAAAGTTCCACTCTTTTCAGTGATATTGAAAGTGTCATCCCCTCCGGCACCTCCTAATTCATCACTGCCTCCTAAACCATTAAATGTATCGTCACCAGAAGAGGCTATTAATATGTCATTTCCTGACGTTCCTGTAATGTTACCGCTCAGCGCTTCTGTTACATCGGTTACATTGATAGTCAAATCACCAGAAACGCTTAACGATCCATCGCTGGCAGTAATGGTGATCGAATAAGAATTCTTAGTCTCATAATCTGGAGCAGTATTAAAAGATATAAATCCAGAACCAGTGATACTGAAGTCAGAGCCATCCGTACCTGACAATGAGTAACTAATGGAATCTCCTTCAGGATCACTAGAAGAAATTGATTTTACATCAGTTTGGTTTTCTTCAACTGAAACACTTCCGGTTCCAGATAATGTAGGTGCTTCATTTACATTGGAGATATTGATAGTTAATTCTTGACTGCTTGTGTCTTCAGAATCACTAACATTTAAACTGATAACATAAGAACTCTTAGATTCATAATCTGGAGATGAGTTAAAAGTGATGACCCCAGAAGAATTGACACTCAGTGATCCAGCGTCTGTTCCAGTTAAGCTATAAGACAAAGAATCCCCGTCCGCATCAGAAGCTGAGACAGTTACCACTGAGGTTTGATTTTCATCAACAGAAACACTTGCTTCTAGTCCTGAAATGGTAGGTGCTGTATTCGGGGTTTCATCCACATCGGTTATGTTTACAGTAACTTCTTGACTGGCAGTATTGCTTCCATCACTTACATTAACGGTGATGGAGTAACTGGTCTTGGTCTCATAATCTGGTGCTGAGTTAAAAGTGATTACTCCAGAGGAATTGATACTTAATGATCCAGCATCTGTTCCACTTAGACTATAAGATAATGAGTTTCCATCAGCATCAGAAGCAGACACCGAAGTAACTGCAGTTTGGTTCTCAACTGCAGAAACGGAAGATGCCAATCCAGAGATAACCGGATTGTTATCATTCAGATTACCAATATTAATAGTGAGCCCTTGACTGTTGGTACTAATACCATCATTAACATTGATGGTAACTGAGTAAGACGTCTTGGTCTCAT
>JAQWNM010000004.1 GCA_029268615.1 SAR86 cluster bacterium
TTTATTCTTAGACTCTGCAGGAAATTACGACAAGACAAAAGCAAGATTTTCGCTTCTTTCAGCTGGAGTTCCTGGAACTGTTGCTGGATTGTCTCATGCATTAGAAAAATATGGCACTATGTCTTGGAGTGAAGTGATAACACCAGCTTTAAATTTAGCTAAGAATGGTTTTGAAGTAACGCATGATATAGAAAATGTTTTAACTCTTTATAAAAAGAGATTAACTTCAAATTTAGCTGCTTCTAAAGCCTATTATAAAAAAGATAAAGTCCCATACAGGGCAGGGGAAACTTTAAAACTTCCTGATCTAGCTTGGTCCTTACAACAACTGAAGAGGTTTGGACCAAAAGCATTTTACGAAGGGAAAATAGCTAAAAAGATAGTAGATGAGATGGAGCGGAATGGAGGAATAATTTCCTTAGAAGACTTGGCTAACTACCATGTATCTGAACGAGAACCTTTAAGAGGTACTTATAAAAACTTTAACATTATCTCAATGCCCCCTAGTAGTTCTGGAGGTGTGCACTTAATACAAATGCTCAATATCCTTGAGTCTTTTTCTCTTAAAGAAATGGGCTTTGGTTCTTCTAATTATATTCACTTATTGTCAGAAGTAATGAAACGAGCCTATGCTGATAGAAGTGTGTTTTTAGGAGATACCGACTTTGCTGAAGTTCCTTTATTGGGTTTAACTAGCAAGGAATATGCTAAAGAACTTTCAAGAAAGATATCTCTTGAAGAGGCAACCTCTTCTATTGATGTCTTAGTTGGAGATCCATTACCTTATGAGAGCCCTGATACCACACACTTTTCAGTTATGGATAAAATGGGTAATGCTGTTTCCAATACTTACACTCTTAATTTCTCTTATGGATCAGGAATAGTTATACCTGGTACGGGATTCTTTATAAATAATGAGATGGATGATTTTTCTTCTAAACCAGGAACGCCAAATGCATTTGGATTGCTTGGAGCTGAGGCTAATGCTATTGCTCCATTTAAAAGACCTTTAAGCTCTATGACTCCAACGATTATTTTTAAAGATGGTAATCCATATTTAATAGTTGGGAGTCCTGGTGGAAGTAGAATTATTACTACAGTACTACAAGTAGTTTTAAATCTTATAGAATTTGAGATGAATGTTGCACAAGCAGTTGCTAGTCCTCGCATTCATCATCAATGGCTTCCAGATCTTTTGTTAGTTGAATCTGGCTTCAGTCAAGACACGCTTAATATTTTAGAAAAGAAAGGTCATAAATTAAGAGAAGGTAGAACGATGGGAAGTGTGCAGGCTATATTAAAAGAAGGTAATTATTTTTATGGTGCAGCAGACCCACGAAGACCAGGGGCAGGAGCTGTGGCGGTTTCTCCTTAAAATCATGTACTTTAAATTTAGATTCTTTTTAATTTTCCTTATAATTTATTTTCCTTCTATTCCTTTTTCTGCGGAATCTATTCTTAGATATGACCAAAGAATACACCCTGAGATAGGTCAAGAGTTTATGGTTGTTTCTCAAAACGAAGATGCAACAAAAGTTGGTTATCAAATTCTTGACCAAGGTGGAAATGCAGTAGATGCTGCTGTTGCTATGGGTTTTGCTCTTTCCGTTACCTTACCCAGAGCAGGGAATCTCGGTGGTGGCGGTTTTATGTTGATTTATGATGCTCAATCCAAAGATATATCTGCTATTGATTATCGTTCGGCAGCTCCAAAAGCAGCTAAAAGTGAAATGTATTTGACCGAAGAAGGGGTAATTCGTTTTGGTCATTTAGTTAATGCGGTACCTGGTACTGTGGCAGGCCTGATAAAAGCTCACCGTAATCATGGGAAGTTAACTTTAAAACAAGTTTTACGGCCATCAATTCAATTGGCCTATAAAGGGATAAAAGTTTCGCATGACTTAAATTTTGTATTGGAGTGGGCTAAAGACTCATTATTAAAGAATCAAATTTCTAAGAATAAATTTTACAAAAATGGAAAAGCATTAGAGGTTAACTCTTTATTTAAACAACCAAGACTAGCTAAAACATTAACTTTGATCAGTCAAAAAGGTGATGAAGTTTTTTATAGGGGTGAGATAGCGGATTGGATATCTGAAGATTCATTAAAGAATGGGGGTTTAATTACTAAGGAAGATCTTGCTTTATATGAAGCCAAGGAAAGAGTCATAATAGAAACTACATACAGAGACCACAGGGTAGTGTCAATGCCTCCGGCAGCAAGTGGGGGTCTGGTGCTTCTGCAAACACTTAATTTTCTTGAAAACTTTGATATGAAATCAGCTGGACATAATTCTGCTTCTTCAATTCATTATCTATCCGAAGCTATGATCCGCGCTTTTGCTGATAGAGCTAAATATCATGGTGATCCTGATTTTTATGATGTACCTGTAGAAAATATTTTGAGCAAAGACTATGCAAGCAAAACTTCTAAATCCATCACATCAAATTTAAAAACCCCTCCAGAGTTAATTCTTGCAGGAGATTTTAAGAAAGCTGATGAAAGTCCGGATACGACCCATTTGTCAGTTGTGGACTCAGATGGAAATGCTGTTTCGTTAACTTATACTTTAGGATCTTCTTTTGGCTCGGGAGTTACAGTAGAAAGAGCGGGTTTTCTTCTAAATAATCAAATGAGAAATTTTTCTCATTATTACGGCGATACTCAAGCTGAATTTGGTACGAGTGAGGCTAATAAACTTGAACCCAACAAAAGAATGATCAGTACGCAAGCTCCTACAATGGTCTTTAATCCGTCGGGTGATCTATCTATCGTTTTAGGTTCACCTGGAGGAGGGAGAATACCTAACATTCTTACTCAAGTGATCTCCAATGTTATTGATCATGATTTGGGTTACGCGGAGTCGGTTCTAGTTCCTAGGGTGAATCAGAGAGTGGCAGATGATCTTGAAGTTGAGAGTGGAATAAGTCCAGATACATTAAAACTATTGGAAAGTTTTTCTCACATAATTCGACCTACTGATACGATGGGGAGTGTTCAAGCCATCTTTCTAAAAGATAATTATTTGTTCGGAGTAGCAGATACCAGAAGACCAAATGCTATTGCCAAGGGTAAATAGATCAGAGTAAAAAGTAAGGTACTGATACCACAGCTATAAAGGACACAATAAGAATCGCAAGAATATTTAATAGGAACCCTGCTTTTGCCATTTGAGGCACCTTTATTAAGCCAGAACCAAAGACAATAGCATTTGGTGGCGTGGCAACAGGGAGCATAAAAGCACAACTAGCTGCTAAAGCTACAGCGGCCGTTACTAATAAAGGATTAAATTCTGATTGAATAGCAATGGCTGCTACTACAGGAAGGAAAGTTGCAGTTGTAGCCATATTAGATGTTAATTCTGTTAAGAATATAATTAAAGTCACAACTAAAATTACGATAAGGACCAAGCTTATGCCCTGTGGGATAAGATTTCCCATCCAAATTGCTAGCCCAGTGCTTTGAACGGCATTTGCTAGGCTTAAGCCGCCCCCAAAAAGAACCAGCAAACCCCAAGGAACATTTTTTTGAGCATCATCCCATTCTAGCAAAGCACCTTTTTTTTCTTTATGTCCGCTTGGAAGTAGAAATAAGAAGAGTGCTGATATCATGGCTATTCCAGAATCAGATAAACCATTTAAAAAAGGTATGTCATCTAGAACTGTTCTAAACATCCACGCGAATGCAGTAAAAACAAAAACAATTAGAATTTTCATTTCAGGCCCTTTAAGATCTCCAAGATCATTTTTCATTGAAGAAAGAAGGTCAGTCGTCTCTTGCGAGGTTTGAAACTTAACTGGATAGATAATGCGAGTTAATATAACCCAGCAGGCTGGAAGCATAACAACGCTCAAAGGAACTCCAACTTTCATCCAATCCACAAAGCTTATATCTAAGTCATAATTATCTGCCATGAATGCAGCTAACATTCCATTTGGACCTGTTCCAATGAGGGTAGACATACCTCCTATCGTCGCACCATAAGCTATGCCCAATAACAGAGCCAGTTGAAAATTTTCAGTTTCTTTGGGACTTAAACCTCTTACGGTTTCTTTCACTACTGTAATTACAGCTAAACCTATTGGTAACAACATGATTGTGGTTGCAGTGTTCATTACCCACATGCTTATCACGGCAGCAGTGATCATAAAGCCAAGTATTAAAGAGGCGCCATTAGAACCGGTATTTTCAAGAACAAATAAAGCGATTCTTTTATGTAAGTTCCATTTTTGAATAGCAGTAGCAATTAAAAATCCTCCAAAAAAAAGATAAATAGTTTTATTTGCATAAGGATTTGCAGCTGATTGAATATCAACAATTCCTAATAGCGGAAATAAAGCCAAGGGAACGAGCGCAGTTACTGCAACAGGGACAGCTTCTGTGGCCCACCAAACTCCCATTAATAAAAATAATGCTGCAGTTTTATGAGCTTCGGGAGATAAAGATTCAGGAGTTGGAAGAAGTAATACAAAGAGTGCTATTGCAACACCTAATGCAAACCCTTTATTATTTTGTAAGAAGGACATAAAGATTTATTGTAAATAAAAAAGGGAGCTAATGCTCCCTTTTAAATACTTAAGGTTTATTACATTTTTAAAGTGAAATCAACATAATAGTTCCTTCCATAGTCTGAATGAGCATCAGCATAGTATCCATAATATCTGTCTGCTGTAGGAGCTCTTTCGTCTTGAATATTTTTTACAGCAAATCTAACTCTTGCTTCATTGCCCATCATTTTAAAGTTATACGACAATGTTAGATCCCTTGTTGTCATACTAGGAACTTCATAAGGTATACCATTCTTTGTACCTAATGAAGTTTGCACAAATGAACCTTTCATAAGTTCCGTTAAGCTGACTCTGTAGGGCCCTTTTTGCCAGGACAATCTCATAGAGTGCTTTTCATCATAGATTCCGTCTTTTCCAAGTAGATCACCAAAACCCTTTAAAGGAATTGATTCTGGAATTACGCCGCTGTCTTTTTTGGCTTGAAGGGCAGCAAAATCTCCACTCGCTTTTTGTTCAAATTCATCAAGAAATGTTCCATTGTATCGAAAATCAAACTCACCATAGTCAGTTTCAACAGTATAGTAGACACCAATATCAGTACCTTCAATGGTTCTTTTTGCCATGTTGGTGTAATTATTCTTGATGTATTTAATGTCCCCAAAAGGGCATACGCCTGCTGCTGCAAAACCAGCTAGATCACCTTCATCAGGAGCCTCTCTCACAACCAAAGGATCTCCCGCAAAAGTTGAACAATTATTTGTTCCATTTTGAAATCTTAAAAGCATGTCATTGACTGTTTGGTTTTCGCGACCGAACAAGCCAATAGTTTTATCTTTTTCAATAGTCCAAGCATCAATGGTAATAAGTAATTCATCTGATGGAGTTAAAACAATACCATAGGACGTGTTATCTGATTCTTCAGCATCAAGACCTGCAGCTCCTGTTGCCATTCTTTGAATGGTGTAACGTGAATCAGAATCGATCACATTATCAACGCTTTGCACTGCATTAACTTGAAATGCTGCTCGGTCATATCTTGTTCCAGATCTTACAACGGTCGTTTCATTCACCTGAATGATGTTTGGAGCTCTAAACGCTGTTGATACAGAGGCTCTAAAATTTATCTGATCTAATATTTGCCAGCCTAATGCAAGTTTTCCTACTGTGGCGTTGCCAAAGTCAGAGAAATCTTCATGTCGAACTGCTAACTGCATGTCAATTGTTTCTGCTACAGGAATTTGTAATTCAGCAAACACAGATGATACATCTCTTGAGCCTGAAACATCTCCTGTTGGTGATGAATTTAAAACATCTGCTACTAATGGATAGGTATCACCTTCGTAGTCAGTATACGTGATAGTTCCATCTAATCTTGGATCTCTGTCATCATCCATTTCTTCATCACGGTACTCAAATCCTACCAAGAGACCTACGTCTCCTGCTGGAAGTGACCATAGTGCGTTATTAGACATTTTAAAATCAAACATTGTGAGTTCACTTGTGCCTTTTCTGTAAACATCAACCAACGTTCTTTCTATATTTGAATTTACTCCTGCACTAAAAGGGTTGTAAGCAGCTTGAGTAGAGTCATACAAAGCTTCTTTCAGAAGATTATTAGACATTCTATTGCTTGTTACATCATCAGATGTAGCTTTAGAAGTTACGAAAGCTGTTTCCCAGTCCCAAGCACCGGTTGTGCCTCTAAAACCTTGAAGAAATCTATACGTATCTTTTTTTACATTGACTAGCCTTTGTCTCTCTTCGTATCGATAATTATCAATATAAAGCTGTTTCCCAGCAAATATGGCTGTAGGTACGCCATCTACATCTACCTTAAGTTGATTTAAATAGTAATGATCCGGACCAATTCTATGTTTTGAAGATGAAAATGCATAAGAAGGATGTGCAATTCTATCACTATCTGAGGTATAAAAGCCGAGTTCTGTAAATGCTTCGACTCCATTATCCATTTCATGATTAATAAACATGACAACATTGGTTCTGACAAGTTCAGATCTAACATCAGTCTTGCCCCAGAAATTACTTCTCAAAGCACCATTTCCATCTTGAGCAATACAAGTTCCATAACCTGTATCAAAAAGAGGATGACCTCTGTTAGTACATTTAGCATCACCTAGAGGAAAAATTTCAAACTCTCCGTTAGAGTCAGTCCACAAATGATTATAACTTTCGCCAGCATGTTCCTTTGAACTTACCATATCAAACTGACCATACAAAGAGTGTGAGCTTAAGTTTCTAAAAGAAGTGCTTGTTTTCCATGGTGAATCATCATCAACAAAAGGTCTATGTTCTCCTGCACCCCATCTTGGGTCTTCTTGCGCATTTATGTTACCACGATCATAGTGGTCAAAAAATACACCTACATTGGTAGCCCCATCATTAAAGAATGATCCCCACTTAATAGTTACTTTACTGTCTTCAGTAGTAAAGTGATCATACCCACTAACTTTGGCCCTAACTGTCAATCCTTCAAAATCTTTTTGTAAGACATTGTTGATAACACCGGCCACAGCATCTGCACCATAAATAGCTGAAGCACCATCTCGTAAAATTTCCAATCTCTCAATTCCAGTAACAGGAATTAAGTTTGAGTTCACACTGGTAGTTGGGACATAATCTCCTCCAATTAATTCAGTCTGATAACCAGGTGAGCTTACTAACCTTCTACCATTGAGAAGCGTTAGAGTATTACCAACACCTAAATTTCTTAAGTTATAGGCTCCAACATCTCCTCGAGATGCATTCACACCACCAGAAGCATCTTCCGCTTCTGTAAAGTAGTTTTGACCTTGCTCAACTATGTGTTCAAGCAGGTCATCGCCAGAATCAACTCCAATGGCTTCAATATCTGCACCTGTTATAATTGAAACAGGTAAAGCACCTGTTATCTTAGCACCTTTAATCTGGCTACCAGTTACGATCACTTCTTCTATTTCTTCAGTTTCATCAGCTGCTAAAATAGTTAATGATGAGGTAAATAGAAGTATAGATACCAATGATATATATAATTTGTTCATAGGAATTCCCCGTTCTTAATGACTCTTTATGAGAAAATATATTTCCCTATATTTTCTCTAATTTAAACACATAAATCTTAATTCTTCTTAAAGACTTGCAGCTACCTTAGCAATAATTTAATTTCAGTCTAATTCTTGTTTTAACTATAATCATAGACTAAGGTTATGAACTAAGATATTAAAATATTAAGAATATTAATGAGAACAAGGCAATTAGAGGTATTTCATGCTGTTTACACAAAAGGTACCATAACTGAAGCAGCTAAATCTTTACATGTGTCGCAACCTTCAGTAAGTAAAGTGTTAGCACACACTGAGCATCAATTAGGATTTCTACTTTTTGCAAGGATTAAACGTAAACTAATACCTACTCCAGAAGCAGATATCCTTTTTTCATATGCAGATAAAATTCATCAAGATTTATCAAAACTAAAATTGTTAGCAACAAATATTATAACTAGTCCTCCTGGATTAATTCGGTTAGCTTGCACTCCATCACTAGGCATAGATTTAGTACCTAATTTGGTCTCAATTTTTAGCTCAGATTTTCCAGGCGTACATTTCCAAACTCATACTTTTCACCATGATGAAATTTTAAATCATATCAATGAAGGTAGCATCGATATAGGTTTAGCTTATGATGCTAAGGAGAATGAAGAAGTTGAAAGCATAAGAATTCTAGAGGGAAGTTTCGTAGTCCTTAGTTCAGATAAATTTCCATTCCCTAATAAAGTATTATCTTGTGAAGATTTACATAACATACCTTTTATTAAGATTGAGGGTCCTTTATCTGAAAAGTTAAATCATTTCTTTAAAGTTCATAACTTCCAACCAAATTTTATTACCACTACTGACACATATCAGATGGCAAGATCCTTTGTAGAAAAAGGAGTAGGCATTACAATTTTAGATGAAATATCTGCTTCCTCATACAATAGTCAGTATAAAATATGGGAATTAAAACATTCCCCTGTTTTTGATGTAAATATAATTCTCTCAAGGTCAACTAGCAGAGCTTTAATCTTAGAAAATTTTATAACTTTTACACTAAGTCATAACTATAAGTTATGAGATAGTATAAGATTAGAATAAAAAGATTTAATAAATTAGAAGTATTATCTCTTGCATGCACATACATGTCATTGGCGCGGGAGTAGTTGGACTCACTACAGCTTATTATCTAATTAAACAGGGTCATAACGTCACCATAATAGATCAAGCTGACAGTGTTGCTAAGGGCTCAAGTTACGCTAATGGAGGACAACTATCTTATTGTTTATCAGATCCTTTGGGAAAGCCCAACTTATTTTTTAAGATACCTTCGGTAATGTTTAATAAAGATCCTGCTATTAAATTTAAGCCACCAAAAACGTTTAAATCTTTAAACTGGTCTTTTAGATTTTTGTTTGAATGTTTAAAATTCAGACATAAAAAAAATAGCCTAAATTTATTAGAACTCTCTCTTTCTTCTAAATCACTTTTTGAAGAAATGTTGTTAAATATTGGATCAGATTTTTCTTATGAAAAATCTTCAAAGATTGTACTTTACGACAATATAAAATCTCTTCATCAGGAGATTTCTTTTATTTCAAAAAAAAATCAGATGGGATCTGATAATAAAAGTCTATCGATGGAAGAGGCAATAAATATTGAACCGGCAATCGCAACTTTAAAAGCAAATTTTGTGGGCGCTATTTATTCAAAGTCAGACGAGGTAGGAGATAGTTATCTTTTTTGTCAGAACTTATATAGTTGGCTGTTGGAACAAGATGCAAGGTTTATATTTAATTCTAAAGTGACTAAAATTAATAAGCACAAAAATAAAATTTCTTCACTAACAATTAATTCCCAAGAATTAGAAGTTCAGAATATTGTGATTTGTGCTGGTGCTTACTCTGATAAGTTAGTAGATATTTCGTTTCCTATAATTCCTGTAAGGGGTTACAGTATTACTTTACCTACAGGAAGCCTAAAGTTCTCAAAGAGCTTAACAATTACGGACAAAAGGATGTTGTTTACAAAAATGGGGGACAAAGTAAGAATTACTGGCTTTGCTGATTTTTTAGGACAAGATAAGTCTTTAGATCAGGCAAGAATGTCTCAATTATTGAGTTTAGCTAAGGATATAGCGCCTCATTTAGCTGATTATGGTTCAAAAGATATAATTCAATGGAGTGGGGATAGACCTTTAACTCCTTCTAGTGTTCCAATCATTGGACCAATGAATACTAAAGGAATATATGTAAATACAGGTCAGGGTTTTTATGGTTGGACTCTTGCTTGCGCTTCAGGCAACCGTTTGGCTGAATTTTTTAAATAAATTTGATTCTAATGATTTAATCTCAACTATGTCTAAATTTTTATTTGCTTCTTTGTTTTTCATCTTTAATAGTTCTTTTTCTGTTCAATTAAATGCTAATCAAGGCTATTCATTTGATGATACTGTTTTTTCTGATATGCATGCACACCCTAGTAGATTCCATAGAGATCATATAGATAGTATTGGACTGGCTGAGATTGAATTATATTTATCTCAGGGCATGAATTTAGTAGTAGCTGCTATCAGCACTGATATGGCTTTTCAAGGAAATTATGTTACTGAGGATGGGGTCATTCCTAGAGGTAAATATAAACCTCTTCCCGGCGAATCCTATAAATTAACTATGGAAAGACTAGAGCGTATAAAAAAAACAAGCCAACATAAAAAGGCTGTTTTGGCTCTTTCTCCAAATGATGTTCTAGTTGCAAAGGATGCTGAGCACTTGTCAATTATTTCAGCAATAGAAGGGGCTGATGGACTAGAAGGGAATATTCAAAACCTTTATACCTTTTATGAAATGGGCCTACGATTAATTCAGTTAGTTCATTTCAGGGCAAATAAATTAGGGCATGTTCAAAGTTATCCTTATAGCCCCGGTGGCTTAACAGAATTTGGAAAAGAGGTGGTTCTAGAAGCTAATAAGTTAAATATAATTATAGATATTGCTCATGCAAATACTGAAACCATTCTTGATGTACTAGAATTCTCTAAAGACCCCGTTATTTTTAGCCATGGTGGTCTAAAATCTCTTAAAGATCAGGATAGAGCTCTGACTGACCAAGAGGTTATTCTTATTGCTCAACAGGGAGGGATAGTTGGTATTTGGCCTCATGGGAAATATATTGAGTCAGTCAGTGTAATGGTTGATTATATTGAGCATGTTATTAAATTAGTAGGCCCAGAGCATGTAGGCATTGGATCTGATTTGAGAGGTGTGTCTAAATATAGCGAAGGCTTTGGAAGTGATGCTTATTTCCATTCTATTGTTGAAGAGATGACTCTAAGAGGTTATGACAAGCCAACAATTGGAAAGGTCATGGGTGGAAATTTCTTTAGCCTTTGGCAAAAGGTTGTAAGTTAGACTTCTAACTGAGTAGTATCTCAGTTATATTTATATCGTGAAAAAATATGCACTTTCGTTAGACGGAGGAGGGGTTCGTTGTATTGCCACTCTAACTTTTCTAAATATCCTAGAGAAAGAGCTAAGAAGAGATATTTCAGAATGCTTTGATTATTTTATAGGAACATCCTCTGGAGGCATTTCTTGTATTGGCATTGGTTCGGTAGGTATGGACACAGATGAGATGCTTGAAATGTGGAATATGAAGAATATTAAACGCATTATGCAATCAGAAGTATGGCAACGCGGACTTGGCTCAACTTTAATTACTGGTAAGGCTAAATATAATCCAGAAGGAAAAAGAAGCGTCTTAGAAGATTACTTTGGGGAATTAACTTTTGGAGATTCTAAAAAACCGGTTGCCGTAACAGCTTATGATGTAGAAGATAGATCACCTGTTCTTTTAAGTTCTTATGAAACAAAGCACATAAATTTAGTAGAAGCTGCTGAGGCCACAAGCGCTGCTCCAACATTTTTTCCAACTGCTGAAGTGAAAGGTAATTACCTTATAGATGGAGGGGTTGTTGAGAATAATCCGGCTATGAATTCTTATATTGAAGCTTTAAAAATTTATCCAGATGATGAAATTAAAGTCCTTAGTATTGGCACTGGATTAAACAGAAGAAAAATTAACGGCAAAGCTTCAAAAGATTGGGGCCTATTTGGCTGGATGACCCATGATCTTCTAGGTATCATGACTGAAACAAGTTTGCAGAATAAGTTAGCAGAAGATTTAATAGGACAAAATTATCTAAGAGTTAATTCTTCTTTAGGGAAAAGCAAAAGAAAATTAGACGATATAAGTAAAAAAAATATTGATAATATAAAAGATATGGGAAAAATATGGTGGGATAGTTTTGGTGCACAAACTCTAAAATTACTTGATGAGTAATAGGGTAATCAACTAGCAAAAAATTATGACTTTAAGACTACTACTTGTTTTTAGTTTATTAACTAGTTGTTCAATCAATCCAGTAACAGGTAATAGAGATTTTGTTACTATGTCCGAGGATTCAGAAATTGCCATGGGACAGAATTATAGCGTTCAAGTACTTCAACAAGTTCCTGCGTATAAAGATAAAGATCTCCAAGCCTATGTTCAAATGATAGGCGAATCTTTAGCAAAAAAAAGTCATCGTTCAAATCTAATATATCGTTTTACAGTGCTAGATAGTCCCGACATTAATGCATTTGCCTTACCTGGTGGCTATATTTTTATCAATAGAGGTTTGATGGCTTATTTATCTTCAGAAGAAGAACTTGCAGCTGTATTGGGTCATGAATTAGGCCATGTTACAGCCCGTCATTCAGTTAGACAGATGTCTCAAGCTCAACTTATAGGCTTTATGTCTATGATAGTTGGGTCTCAAGCTGGAAGGACAGCTGCAGATATAACTAATATGGCAGGAGGAGCTTTTCTAGCTGGATATGGAAGAGAGATGGAACTTGAGGCTGATAAGATAGGCGCAGAATATATGGCGCTCGATGGTTATTCACCTCAGGGAATGATGGAGACACTTACTGTCTTGAAGGAACAGGAAATTTATTCTAAAAATTTATCTGAACTTAGGGGTCAAGAACCTAAAACATATCATGGCCTTTTTTCATCACATCCTTCTAATGATAAGAGACTCCAGGCGGTATTAATAAGCTCTCAGAATCTACCTATTGTCTCTAAAAAAATAAAAAGTAACTATCTTGAATCAATTGATGGATTGGTCTATGGAGATAGTGAAAATGCCGGCATAAGAAGAGGTAGTGATTTCTATCATGGACCATTAAATTTTCATCTGAAAGCTCCAGCATCGTGGGAAATATTAAATTCCCAAGATAGGTTAGGTTTTTTAGCTCCCAAAAGTCAGGCTTCACTATTTTTTACCATGGAAGATCAAAATAGACGTTTATCTGCTAAAGAGTATTTAGAAAGAAATAAGGCTTTTGATATAATTTCAGGTCAGAATATATCTCCTGATGGTCTTGATGCTTTTACTGCGATAGCCTCAAGTGGGAATAGTCTTTATAGATTGGCTGTAATTTTTAGAGATAAAAATATTTATCAATTTTATGGATCAGTAGAACAAGGTTCTAAATTCTCGGATTTTGACGAACAATTTTTATCTATAATTAATAGTTTTAGAAGTTTAAGAAATAAAGAAAAATTGTTAGCTAAACCATTAAAAATAAGCAGTTATGTAGTTAAAAATGGAGACTCTTATAGTACTTTATCTAAATCCAGTGCAATTCCTTATGATCCTGAAGGTCGCTTAAGATTGCTTAATGGAGATTATCCTGAAGGAGAGTTGTCAGTAGGCAGTTTAATTAAAATAATAGAGTGAATTCTATAAAGGGTTGACTAAGTGGCCACCATCCACAGCTATAACTGATCCAGTCATAAAAGAAGATGCCTCACTTGCGAGCAAAATGATAGCACCATCTAAATCTTGTGGATCACCAAATCTCCTTTGTGGTATTCTCTTCATATAATTTTCTCCTTCAGGAGTATTGAAGAAATCTTTGGTCATTTCACTTTGTATGTAACCAGGCGCTATTGCGTTCACTCTTATGTTATGTCGAGCTAATTCTAGAGCCATCACTTTAGTTAACTGCAATAAGCCTGCTTTAGAGACCCCATAACTTGTTTGCTGGACTCCTGCCCTCAGACCTAAAATAGAGGCAATATTTATAATGCTTCCTGATCTTTCTTGCTTCATCATGAGATCAGATACTTGCTTTGCAACTCTGAAGGCTCCGTTTAAGTTCGTCTCTATGATACTTAACCAGCTTTCTTCTTTCAGATCTTTAAACCATATAGGATCTGAAATGCCAGCATTATTAATAAGTACATCTATATGACCAAATTTACTTTCCACTTCTGCTATTAATTTAGTTACGGATTCCCCGGATGATACATCTAGAGGAAAAGCTAAACATTCGTTACCTAATTCTTTTATATCTTGAGATAAATTATACAGAGGTTCTTCTCTTCTAGCACTGATGACTACCTTTGCTCCTGCAGTGGATAACGTCAGAGCAAAATGTTTACCAAAACCAGAGGAAGCTCCAGTAATTAAAATAACCTTGTCTTGAACGCTGAAAATTTCATTTATTGATTTCATATAATTTCAAAATATCTTTTTAATTCCCAATGAGAAATTTTACCATTCTCAAAAGTAGGTTTTTTTGACTCCTTAAATTTTTGATATTCCCATTCTCTGCTCGCACTATAATGATTTACGAAAGTTTTACCAAAAAGTTTTTTGGCAGCTTTTGAGTTTTTAAATAGATTAGTGGCTTCTTTAAGATCTTTAGGCGTCAATTGTTCTTTTTCCAATTTTTGATAGTAAGCATTACCATCCGTTTCTTGAGACGGACTAATTTGTTCTTCTATCCCTAAAAAACCAGCTCCGAGAGTAGCTGCTAAAGCTAGATATGGATTTGCATCAGCCCCTGGAAGTCTATTTTCAACTCGTTGAGATGGAGGATTTCCATTAATTACTCTAAATCCAGCAGTCCTATTTTCAATTCCCCAAGTCAAGCTATTTGGGGCCCATGCACCCGGCATGAGTCTTTGGTAAGAATTAACTGTAGGTGCTAGCATCACACAAAATTCTTTCATATATTTTTGCAACCCTCCAATAAAAAAATTAAGTTCTTTTGAAAAGTGATTATTGTCAGCAATTTTAAAAATAGGTTCATTAGATTCATTCCATATTGAACAATGGATATGACCAGATTGACCTGGATAATGTTCTGACCATTTAGCCATGAAGTTTGCAAGTAAATCATTCTTCTGCGCCAGAATTTTTATAAAAGTTTTAAATAAAGTAGCTTTATCTGCAGAATTCATCGCCTCATCATAAGATATTGCCCCCTCTAAAACTCCAGGCCCTGTCTCCGTATGCAGCCCTTCTAATTGCATATCCATAATTGAACACATCGATAATATCTTTTGGTACAAGTCAGACTCAACAGAACTTCTGAGAATAGAATAACCATACATACCCGGAGTGAAGGGTAAAAGGTTTTTATAATCTTTATCTCTTAAGGAGGTAGGCGATTCCTTGAATAAGAAGAATTCATATTCTAAAGAAGTCTTAGCAGTGAGGCCTTTATCAGCATATTTACTTAGTATTCTTCTTAATGTTCCCCTAGGACATATTTCTGCTATTTCTAATTCACACAAAAAGAATGGAATATTCTCTTCAAAAGGGCTAATCCTACCTGAAGAAGGTATGACTCTTACCTTTACGTCTTGATAGCCAGTTTTCCAGCCGGTGAATACATCCTTATATTCAGAGGAAGTAAATCCAATTAGGTCATCAGAACTATCCCATCCAAAAATAACATCGCAAAATCCAAAGCCATCTTCCAGAGATTTAAAAAATTTCTGAACATGCATGTACTTTCCTCTAATAACTCCATCTATGTCTGTGATTCCTACCTTTACATACTCACATTTCTTTTCTAATAAATAATTAATTACTTCTTTAAAAGTTGATAGTTCTCTTATGTTCATAAACTAATTTTACAGGTCTTTAGGTGGAAGTAGCTAGTCGCTGTTAAAATATATTTAAATTTCTAAAATAATATATTTAAATAGATCAATGAAAGAACCAAAAATAACCATCTTAGGAGGTGGGAGTTGGGGGACAGTTTTAGGTCATATGGCAGCAGTCAATCAAGTAGATGCTACTTTATGGATGAGAAATAAAGGTTTGTCAGACCAAATTAATTTAAATCACATAAATCATGAATATATTCCTTCTTTAACTTTATCTCAGGATCTAAAATCAACAACATCTTTAGAGGAGGCCCTTAGTGAGACGCAAGTTGTTATTATGTGCGTTCCTAGTATTTCATTTAGACAAGTTCTAGAAGACGCGTTTAAGTTTATTCCAAAGGAGGCATTCTTAATAAGTGCCACCAAGGGCATAGAAGAAAAAGGCTTTAAGTTAATGAGTCAAGTCATGGAAGAGGTTGTTGGATCAAGTAAGTCTATTGGAGTTTTGAGTGGTCCTAATTTAGCGCTTGAGATCGCTCAAGGACATCTTTCAGGATCGGTTATTGCAAGTCAGAATGAAGCTTTGAAGAAAAGTATTTCAAAAATTTATCATACGTCTACTTTTAGGATCTACACTAGTTTAGATATCTTTGGAGTTGAATTAGGTGGAGCCCTAAAAAATATTTATGCATTAGCTTGTGGCATAGCAGATGGACTAGGAGCTGGAGAAAATACAGAGGGAATGATTGTTACAAGAGGACTTGCTGAAATGAGCAGATTAGCAGTAGCTCTAGGAGCGGATCCAATGACCTTCCTTGGTTTATCTGGAGTTGGAGATCTAATCACAACTTGCAGTTCTCCATTAAGTAGAAATCATGCAGTTGGTAAATTCATAGGAGAAGGCAAAAGTGTTAATGAAGCTCTTGGCTTGATTGGACAAACTGCAGAGGGCTTAAAAACTCTTAAGCTTGTAAACGACCAATTAATAAATTTAGAATTAAAAATGCCAATTGTTGAATCTTTGTATAGAATAATTTTTGAGAATGATCCTTTAAATAAATCAGTTGAAAAACTAATCGGAAAAGATGATTTGAAGGACGTAGAATTTTCTATGAATATATAGGTTAGTTATGACTAAAAAAGAAATAAATGAATCAATTGATACAGAAGAACTTAAAGAAAATGTAGTTCAAGGGGGTAAATGGATTAGAATTTTATTAGTTGTCTTATTCTGTATTGTTTATACATGGGCTGAACTGTTACTTTGGTTATTAGCAGTTTTACAATTTCTATTTCATTTATTTACAAATGAACCTAATAAAAATTTGACTAAAGTAGGGGTAGGGTTCAGAAGTTACATGGTACAAATTATCAATTATGTAACTTACCAGACTTCGGAAAAACCTTTTCCTTTTAGTACTTTTCCAAAAAAATAAGATGATTGAACTTTATACTTCTCCAACTCCGAATGGCCATAAAATAAGCATTGCCTTGGAAGAAATGAAAATACCCTATAAGGTAAAGCCTATTGATTTAGGAAAAAATGAACAAAAATCGAAAAAATTTTTAAAGATTTGTCCAAATGGAAGAATTCCTGCGATCGTTGATACATCTAAAGATAATTTTTCTGTTTTTGAATCAGGCGCTATATTAATATATCTTGCAGAAAAATCAGGTAAGTTTCTCCCTAAAAACTTAAAAAAACGCTCTGAAGTAATTCAATGGGTAATGTTTCAGATGGGTGGTGTTGGCCCGATGCAAGGACAAGCAAATGTTTTCTTTAGATATTTTCCCAAAAAAATAAAACCGGCTATTGATAGATATCAGAATGAAACTAAAAGATTATTTTCTGTTCTAGATAAGCAACTTAAAGGAAAAGAATTTATTTGCAATAAGTTAAGTATTGCAGATTTTGCAACTTTTCCTTGGGTGAATATCCATGAGTGGTCAGGCGTAGAAATAAAAGACTTCAAGCACCTTTCATTATGGGTAGATAGATGTAGAAATAGAAAATATTTTCAAAGAGGTTTAGATATCCCTGTAAGATTAGTTATGCCAAAGGAAAGAAATAAAAAAGATTTCGTTAAGAGGGCTCAAAAGATGCTACAAAAATAATTCAAGACGTTCATGAAGGATTTTAAAGATAAGGTGGCAGTTATAACTGGGGCTGGTTCAGGGATAGGTAGATATTTATCAATACTCCTTGCTAAACAAGGCTCGGATGTAGCAATTTGTGATATTAATAAAGTAACTCTTGACGAGACGGCAGGGATGCTTAGGCAATATAATGTTTCGGTTTCAAATCATCTGTTAGATGTTTCTGATGAAGAGGCAGTCAAAGTTCTTCCAGAAAAGATTATTGAGATACATGGTAAAGTAAACCTAGTATTTAATAATGCTGGAGTGACTGCAGTTTCTGATTTTATTGATTTAGAAAAAAATGACTGGGACTGGGTTATGGGTATTAATTTAAATGGTGTAGTTAATAGTACAAGAGCTTTTATTCCACATTTAATTGATCAACCAGAAGCTGCAATTATTAACACATCCTCTATCTTTGGCATAGTAGCGGTTCCTGGCCAAACGGTATATCACGCTGCTAAGTTTGCTGTTAGAGGTTTTACTGAAAGTTTAGCTCTAGAAATGGCACAGTCTCATGAAAATTTACATATTCATTGTGTGCATCCAGGCCATATAGGTACAAATATAGCTAGTAGTGCTCGTGTAGATGAAGATTCTTTTGGTGCGACGGCAGAAAAGGGAGGGTCGTCAATTTTTACTCGGAATGCTCCCTCAAGCCGAAAAGAAATGGGAGATCAGTTTAGAGAGGGAGGCATGCATCCAAGTAAGGCTGCTCAGATTATACTTCATGGAGTCAAAAAGAATAAAAGAAGGATCTTTATTGGGTTAGATTCTAGGTTGCTTGAGTTATCTCAAAGATTATTTCCTAATAAGTATCACTTTACTTGGCCCTTTTTTATGATTCCTTTAATGTGGTTTAGAGATAAAAAACCTTTAAAATCACTTGATTAGTTTCTTGTAAGTCGAATAGTTAGGATTATCCACTGATACTTTATTCTTAGACAACTTAATTAAAACTTCCTGAAGATTTTTATCAGAAAGATCCAATTGGCCACTTTGTATAAGTTCTGCTAAATCTTTAATGGAGTTCATGCCTTTATCCTTAATTAAGAGTTTGATCATATCTTGGATTTCTGATGACAGCTCTTCACCATCATTAAGTTCTCTTTTAATTATATTAAGTACGTTAATTGCTATTTGTATTTTAAATGCTAGATGATTTGGTAATTCATTTTTAATATCCTCTATCAGAAAAATTCTGATGGAATCTATCAGCTCAATTAATGTGGGTCTGTCAAATATCATTTTCCTTTTAAAAATAGTAGATCAACTAAATCAAGTTCTGTTTCAGAAACTCGTCTCCCAATGGCAGCTCTTTCAACTGAATTAGTGGTAGTTAATAAATGTCCAAAGGTTTGTATTAGGCATATAACCCCCCATCTTAATGTACCTAATACTTGCCAATTCCTAATGATATTACTATTCAGTTGTTTATCAATAATTGAGGAATAGCCATTAATTAGGTCGTTTATATCTCCAAAACCGCCTACAACTTTTTTATGATGACCAAATCTCCATGAATTAACACAAATCCAACCTAGGTCTTGGAGAGGATTTCCTATATGAGAAAGTTCCCAATCTACTACTGATTGAAGGCCATTTGTATCAAAAATTAAATTACCCAGCCTAAAATCACCATGGACTAGAGTTTTTTGACTATCTCCAAATTCCTGATCTTTTAGCCATTTAAAGGCATATTCAAAAACTGGCGAAGGGTTATTGAAGTTTTTATAAGTTAAGTAAAGTTCTTCTAACTCTTCGTTAACGTCTTTCTGTTTAAGCCAATCCAAGGATTTTAAAGAAACTTTGTGAATCTTTGCCATAGCTTGTCCGCATTGAAATGCCAGAGAATTCCTTATATCCTTGAAGACATCATCTCGAAGAATCTTTCTTGGTATGCTTTCTCCTTCAATTAATTCCATAACATAAGCATTTTTTAAGTTAGAGGTTTCGGATGAAATTGCTAAAACTTCAGGCACAGGGCCTTTTGCATTAAAAACTGCACTTTGAATAGTTGCTTCTTTGGATTTGGACAATGCAAGTCCTCCTGAAGGTGTATCAGGTCCTTTTTTAAGAATCATTTTTATTGAAGATGGAGACATTATGTAATTAAATTTCCAAGTTTCATTCGATGCGCCATTTGTTAGAGGCACTAAATCTGAAACATCGCCTTGAAGACCTTGCTCTTTAAGCAGTTCTTCTATATTTTTTGATAATTCATTCAACATAAGGAATAGATTAATCTACAATTTTATTGAATTGCTATAGCCTTTTAATTTTATTTCTTTTTTAGAGATGGAGACGTCTTTTTCTCCAATAAGAACATCTTCATTAAACCTGTAAGTTACTTCATATTCACCTTTTAAAGCTTTCTTATTGTAGCTTTCTATTTTTTGGGAAGTTAAATTTAATTGTTTTTTATAAGAAGAAAGTCTTTTTCTTCCATATCTTGAATCTAATATCTTAAGTGTTTCTAACGGACTAAGAATCAGGGCAGAGGCATTATTACCTCCAAAGCCTTTAGCATTTAGGAAGGCAGCCTGATAGAAATTTTTTTCTTCTGTCTTGTGTTCCATCAAGAAATTTAGGTTTTTTGTATGAACATCTTCTGCAGTATTATTAACACCATGAATGCCAGGTATAATTCCATCTTGCCAAGTTCCAAGAGCCGCAACTAGTTGATCTCCAGATGCAGGTGCCATGCTATGACCTATATAGGATTTAATTCCAGTAATAGGCCAAGAATTAATTCTAAAAGTTCCAGCAATTGAGTCAAAAATATGAGATTCAGTTGTTCTGTTAGCAGGAGTGCCAGTTCCATGCGCCTGAACAAATGTATTATTTTTTAAGCCTTTTATACCTAAAATATCTTCGGCTTTTGAAACTACTTTTGCCATAGTTATGTAGTTTCCAACTCCTGGTCCACTTATAGAGCTTTTTAGGCCGTCTGCATAAGATTTTACTTCAGGTACAGAGCCATAAATTCTAGTTCCTATATCCAACGCTAGTTTATCATCCATTAAAACTATAAATTGAGCTGATTCTCCTAGAATCATGCCAGAATTTAATCCAAATGGTCTGCAAGCTTTGGTTTGATCTGGTCCATCATCTATTGATTCATTCAGTTGGGCTTGCATCTCCATCATTTTCTTATCATCTGATAGAGCACTCATTGCATAGAATCCATCTACCACTTCTGGTGTGATAGGAGCCTCAGCTCCACCTACTATCACAAATCTAGAACTACCATTTTCTATAGCTTCTTTCCCCATTTGCAAGTTATACAAAAAGGTAGCGCAGGCACCAACGCAATGACCAGACCTGCCGACACTACCTAGAATATAGGCATTAATAAAATCTGCTGACATTTCAACCAAACCTAGAGGTAAGTTCTTAGAGCTTGATCTGTTACCTTTTATTCTGGATTGCATCATTCCAGCAAATCCAAACTTATCCATTTGTCCTATAGCTGCTCCACTGAAAACAGCTACTTCTGAAGGACAAATAAGGTCTTGAATCTTGCCCCAATCTATTCCTAGTTGACTCATAGCATCACTCATACCAAATACTGTCATTTGTAGAGCTCTAGGGTGTTGTCTTGCAGGGTAGAATGCAGAAGGATCAAAACCGCTTGGAAGTTGACCTGCAGCACTAGCCTTTATTTTATCTAAAATAATTCCATCAGGATCATATGTATCTCTATCAATTTTTCGTATCATGGTTTCGGACCTTATAAGATCTGAGTTTTCTGCTAAATATTCTTTTAGTTTAATAGCATCTCCTGCAGATGTTTCCCATCCTCTAGATATTGGTTCAATGCGCCCTTGAAGAACCGCTAGGTCTTGAATAGTTTCCAGCTGGTTATCTATACTTTGGGCTTCAAAGGTCATGTTTCTATATCCTTGAAATGAAGAAGTTCTTCCAGATGCATTAATGCCTCCTATGGAAGTTATAAGGGCTAATGGTTTCGATGTTTTACTCATATTTAATATAATAAGTATAAACTTTTTGGACTATTCTAGTGATTAAAGTTTTATTTATAGATTATAATTCTTAAAAAAAATTTCTTAAAAGAGAGTATCAAATGCATCCTGGGGTTAACGGCAAACTTTATCCAAATAAACCAGCAATAATTATGCTGGAGAGTGAACAAGCTATTACTCACGGAGAATTGAATGACCTGTCTAATCAAGGAGCGCAATTATTTAGATCTCTTGGATTAAAACCTGGAGACAGCATTGCTTTAATGCTCGAGAATCATATTTTATTTTTTCCCATCATTTTTGCAGCATGGAGAAGCGGCTTAAGATACACCGCTATAAGTTGGAGGTTGCAACCAAACGAAGTCCAATACATTGTAGAAGACTGTAATGCAAAAGTGTTTATAACCTCAAAGTTCTTAGAAGAAAATGCAGTTGCTTTGAGTAGTTCATTGAAGAAAGTACATTCATATATGTTGGATGGAGTAACTGATGGATTTAGTTCTTATGAAGAAAGTATTTCTAAAATGTCAACGTTACCAATAGAAGATGAATGTCAAGGTGGTGCAATGTTATATTCATCAGGAACAACAGGTCGTCCTAAAGGAATACATAGGAAATTAACTTTCAGTAAACTTCCTTATCGTCCTGAAGATGATGACTTGGGATTAGGCAGGGTAGTTGAAGGTGTATATGGAGGTTCAGAAAATAGTGTTTATTTATCACCAGCACCTTTATACCAATCAGCCCCTTTAGGGTTTAATACTGGATTCCTCTCCTTGGGTAGTACTAGTATTATTATGGAAAAGTTTGAAACAGAAAAAGCTTTACAAGCTATAGAGAAATATAAAGTCACTCATTCACAGTGGGTACCAACTATGTTTGTTAGATTTTTAAAAATGGATCAAGCAATCAGAGAAAATTATGATACCAGCTCACTGGAGGTTGCAATCCATGCAGCAGCTCCTTGCCCAATTGCTGTTAAAGAGCAAATGATAGACTGGTGGGGTCCTATTATTTATGAGTATTATGCTGGCACTGAATATAATGGAATGACAATTGTAGATTCAAGTCAATGGCTAGATCATAAAGGGACTGTCGGTAAACCTCTCTTTGGAGAGCTACATATTTTAGATGAAGAAGGTAATGAAGTTGAAACAGGGGATGCTGGCGTAATCTATTTTGGAGGTCCTACGGCAGGCACCTTTGAATATCATAATGATGAGGAAAAGACTTCCGATGCTATTTCTTCTCAGGGTTATAGTACATTAGGAGATATAGGTTATGTTGATGAAGAGGGCTTCCTTTATTTAACTGACAGAAAATCTTTTATGATCATTTCTGGAGGGGTAAATATTTATCCCAAAGAAACTGAAGATCTATTAGTCATGCACCCAAAAGTTGAAGATGTCGCTGTTTTTGGTGTTCCTAATGAAGAAATGGGAGAAGAGGTAAAAGCAGTAATTCAGCCGATAAATATGCAAGAAGCAGGAGCTAAGCTTGAAGCTGAATTGATTGCGTTTTGTCGTGAGAATATTTCACATATAAAATGTCCTCGAAGTATAGATTTTGAAACAGAGTTGCCTAGACACCCAACAGGCAAATTGTATAAAAGATTATTAAAAGATAAATATTGGTCTTAGATTGCTATAGCTTTCTCACATGCTAAGACAGTTTGCAATATCAAAGTATTAATTGTCATTGGACCGACGCCACCTGGCACAGGAGTATAAGCGAGAGATCTATTTTTTATTGAATCTAGCTCTATATCACCACACTTTTCTGGATGATAACCTGCATCAACGACTACTGCGTTATCTTTTATCCAACTCCCTTTTATAAATTTAGGAATACCGACCGCTCCTACAATAATATCTGCAGATTTAATAATACTTGGCAAGTCTTTGGTCTTAGAATGACAAATAGTGATTGTTGCATTTTTATTTAATAGCATCATTGCCATAGGTTTACCTAGAATTGGGCTTCTTCCAACAACCACAGCATGTTTACCGCTGATTTCTATATCATAGAATTCAAGCATTCTCATAATGCCTTGAGGTGTGCAAGATCCATATGCATTTTTTCCCATTGACATATTGCCAAAACCTAAACAAGTCACTCCATCAACATCTTTATTAATATTAATTGCATCAAAACAAGTTCGCTCATCTATTTGATTTGGAACAGGATGTTGCAGAAGAATTCCATGGATTTCAGAATCTTTATTTAATTCATCGATCTTTTTAAGTAGATCTTCAGTTGAGGTATCTTCAGGTAGTTCTACTTTTAAAGATTTCATACCTACTCTTTCACAAGCATTAGCTTTCATCTTCACATAGGTAGCGGAGGCAGGATCAGAACCAACTAGGATTGTTGCCAAGATAGGTACAAAACCACACTTTTTTTCTATGGTTTTGATTCTATCAAAAAGCTCTCCTTCAGTTGTCTTGGATAAAAAAGTTCCATCTAGAATTTTTGTCATACATTATTTTCTCATGGAAGGTGATAGTGATAAAGCGTTCTTTATATTTGACTCTTTGTAAAAGAGTATTATTATAATTTTCGTCTTACTAAATGATATTTAATATCAAAAACTGTCATGTGGTTTATAAATAATTTGAGGGTTTTATGTTCAAGGGAATATTTCTTTATATAGTTTCTCTATTGATACTTACTTTTAGTATTTTAGTTCATGCCAATTCTCAAACAGATAGTATTGAAGAAGTGGTGGTGACAGGTTCTTATATTAAAGGAAGTCCGACTGACGGATCTTCTCCTGTAGAAATATTAGATAGATCTGAGATCAATGCTATGGGGGCTTCCACAATAGCTGATATAACAGCAAATATAGCAGTTAATTCTGGGTCTGAAAATAATGCAGATGCCTTTACTCAAGGCTCAACTCAAGGTACTTCAAATATCAATTTAAGAGGCCTTGGGTTATCCTCTACACTTGTTTTAGTTGATGGTAGACGTCACACAATTTCAGGAGTTACAGCTAATGACGGGAGTGTTTTTGTAAATACTGCATCCATACCTTTGGTTGCGCTAGATAGAGTAGAAGTCTTAAAAGAAGGAGCTGCATCAATCTATGGCTCAGATGCAGTAGCTGGAGTGGTAAATTATATATTTAGAAGAGACTTTGAGGGCTTTGAAGCAGAAATTTCTCAACAAGAAACAGATCTAGCTAGTCAGAAAGATAGGAGGGCTAGCGTTATTTATGGCTTTGAAGAAGAAGATACAAATTTTATTGTAGCTTTGAGTCATCTTGATAGAACACCTTTAGCTGGTTCTAATTTTAATCCAAGTTTAGCTCCCTTAGGAGTCAGCGGTTTAGGCACTAGCTTTTTACTTTTTGGTCCTTCTAGTGTTTTTTCTGGACCTTATGCAGGTACTTACTCTATATATGAAAATGTGCCTGATCCTAACTGTGAAGGCAATAAAGGTATTTTAATACCTCAAGGTAGTGGTCAACGATGCGGCTTTTTTTACGGAGGTAGATTCAATATTGTAAATGATGAGGAACATAGAAGTATATATTCATCCTTTCAATCTCAAGTTTCTTCTAACTTAACATTTAACTTGGATATTCTCAGTTCACAAATAGAGGTTAAGGACAACCCTCAATCTCCTTCTTACCCAGCCTTATCTTACTTAAGTCCAAGTAATGCAATTTTACCAGGCAAGGGGGGCAACCCTTTTGGGGTTCCAGTTCTTTGGATAGGAAGGCCTTTGGCATCTGCTTTTCCTTCACCTTTGGCACCAAGGGAATCTAAGACAACAAGAATCTCTTTTGGTTTATCAGGTTTATTTAGTAATGGATTTAATTGGAACCTTCAACTTACAAATAGCTCAGAAAAAAACTATGTAGAACAGCCAGATACAAGCACTAGTAGATTTTCAGATGCAATCAACGGTATTGGGGGAGTTAATGGAAATGAAACATGGAGCTTAGTTGACCCAATTTCTAATTCCCAATCTTTAATTGACTATATTTCAACTTCTCAAAAGACATATATTGAGACAGATCTTACGGTATTAGATTTTTTATCTACTGGACAAATTAGTTCAATTAATCTTGCTTTAGGAGTTCAATTAAGAGAAGAAGAATATGTTTTATCCAGAGATTTAAATTCGATAGCTGAATTTGATACAGATGGAAATATAACAAAACCTGCTAATTTATTATTCCTAGGAGGAGGGCTTGAATCTTCTAAATCAAGAGATACTTCAGCATTCTTTATAGAAGCTTCATATTCTCCTAGCGAATCATTTGAATTGAAAGGGGCATTGAGATATGAAGATTTAGAATCTGATAGTTCAGTAAATCCAAAAATTTCTTTGAGATATCAATCTAGTGATTCTTTAATTTTAAGGGCTTCTCTAAGTACTTCATTTAGGGAGGCATCACTGGCTCAGCTTTCTTCTAGCAATATAGGCTTGCAAGGCATTCAAGATTATGATGCAAGCGGAAATGCAAAAGGAGGCACGGCTTTTATTAGAATTGCTCAAAAAAATAATCCAGATTTAAAACCAGAAGAGTCAGATAACTTAAACATGGGAGTTATATGGAGGCCCAGTAACCAATTAGAAATAAAATTAGATTACTGGGCAATTGATTATAAAGATGTTATTACAATAGAAAGTGCTCAAGGAAAAGTTTTAACAAATCCCTTAGGAGACCCTGATGTTAAAAGAACTACAGGTGGTACATTAGTTGGTGTTACAACTAATTATTTTAATGCTGCAAGCGTAGATACTAATGGTTTTGATTTTGAAGCTTCATACATGATAGATTCATCCATAGGAGAGCTTGATTTTGGTTTAAATATTATGCATATGTTGAAATACGAAATTCCTGCAGGTTCTGGATCAAAGGATGTAGTTGGCCAATTTAATTTTGATAATTTTGCTAGATCAATGCCAGAAACTAAGATGGTCTTATCCTCTATCTTGACTAAAGGTAATCATATTCTTGCCGGATATGGAAGATTGATATCTAGCTATGAAACTTCAAGACCTATTTCAACATCTGCAGCATCTCAGGGCTTTACTAAAAACATAGATAGTTTTTTTACCTTAGATCTCCAATATAATTATTTATTTGATTTAAGTGATTATGATATGCAATTTACTTTAGGGGTCAAAAACATATTTGATGAAGAAGCTCCTAGAGTTTATGACGCAGCTAACTGGAGTTATGACTCTAAACACCATGACCCGCGCGGAAGAATAACTTTTCTTGGTTTAAAAATAATGAGATAGTTTTTTAATCTTTAAAACAGTTTATAATTAAATAATCTCTTGAGATATCTTTAAATAAATCAGGGTTATCGTAAAGTTTTTGTAGTAAAATTTTTTTTAATTTTTATCGGGGCATAGCGCAGTCTGGTAGCGTACCTGCTTTGGGAGCAGGTGGTCGCAGGTTCAAATCCTGCTGCCCCGACCATATCACCTAATTATTTTCCCTAGATTTATCTCTAATAGACTTAAATTCATTCCCTTCATACCAGTTAGGCCATTCAGATGAATTTGAGAGACTTAAGATCATTTCTTTTGTTATCTCAAGATGCTCAACAAATCCGCTTAAATCCCATTTAGAGTCATACTCATCAGAAGGTTGATGATAGTCATTTTTTGTATAATTCTGTGCAATGAGTTCTCCGGCTTGTGTCCCTCCCTCTAATTTATCTAAACCTCCGTCAGCATATAAAACAGGCACACCCTTTTTAGCTAAACTGATATGATCAGAACGATAAAAATATCCTTTCTCAGGAAAAGGGTCTGGCTTAATATACTTGTCGTATTTTTTAATTGTAAGAGATAGAAGGTCTTCTAATTCAGAAGCTCCATGACCCACAACAATTACATCTCTTACTTGTCCGGTAGGATAAATAGCATCAAAATTAAATCCAGCCACTATATTTGATAATTTAATAGAAGGATAAGTGGCAAAATGTTCAGAACCAAGAAGTCCCGACTCTTCCGCTGTTACAAATAGAAATAATACAGATCTTTCCATTTCATAATCTTTTAAGGTTTCCGCTAATTCAAGAACTCCTGCAACACCAGTAGCATTATCAATTGCCCCATTATAGATTTTATCTTCTCCTAAATCCTTCATCCCTAAATGATCCCAATGTGCCATTGATAATATGTACTCTTCAGGACGAAGATTTCCTTTTTTTATTCCTACAATATTATGAGATTCTCTGAAATTATAATCATTATTAATACTAGCATTGAGTGATAAGGTACTTAATTTTTTTGGCTTAAAATCTTTTGATATCGAAGCTTGTGTTTCCTTTTCTAAATTAAGTCCAGATAGATTGAAAAGACTTTTTGCTATTTCGTTAGATAACCAAGACTCCATCTTTACTTGTTGTTTCATGTTACCGCGTCTATCCAAGTCAATCTGCTTTCCAAGCCAAGAAGTTTCTACAACTTGCCAAGGATAAGCAGCTGGCTCTGTATCATGAATAATCATAATTCCTTCGGCACCTTGCCGGGAAGCTTCTTCAATCTTGTATTTCCATCTACCGTAGTAAGTCATTGCATTTCCAGTAAATAGATTAGGATCTTTTGTGGCAAAGCCAGGATCATTTATTAATACTACTGCAATTTTGCCTTGCATATTAATATCCTTATAGTCATTCCACTCATATTCAGGAGCCACTATTCCATAGCCAACAAACACCAGTTCGCTTTGGTTAATATTTAATTTGTCTTCTAATTTCTTGGTCCAAAAAACTATATCCTTACCTTGAGTTAGAACAATTTTATTTTTTCCATTAAGGATAGAAACTTCTGAATTTCTTTGAACTTCAGATTCTACTAGAGGCACTTTAATTAAAAAGCTATCTTTTAATGGTTCAAGGCCATAATTCATAAGTTGATTAACTAGATATTCTTTAGTCAAGAGTCCTCCTTGAGTTCCAGGAGCTCTTCCTTGGTATTTATCTGAAGATATTTCTTTTATATGTTTGTGTAAATTTTGTTCTTCAATAAGATTTTGTTTTAAACTCTCATCAGTACAAGAAAGAATTAATAGGAGTATAGGTATTAGTAAGTATATTTTCTGCATGTTCTTTTATTTTAATTCTAATCATAATATTAAAGAATGATTAAAAAACAAACGATTATTATAGGGGGCGGTCTTCAAGGTCTAGCTACTGCAAATGCATTACTGGACAGAGGTGAAGATGTTCTTGTCTTGGAAAGAAGAAATGGCACTGCTCTAGAAACTAGTTTTGCTAATGCAGGGATGATTACTCCTTCTCAATCTAGTCCTTGGAATTCCCCAAAAGATATTTTCAAAATGATTTCTTCAATAGGAAAAGAAGATTCGGCTATGTTAGTTCGGATGCAGGCTGTTCCTGGACTTTTGGGCTGGGCTGTTAGATTTATCCTCAATTCATCTTCAAAGCGTTTTACTGCTGCCACTATAGATAATTTTAATTTATGTTCCTATAGCAGAGATTTGACTGCATCTTTTAGGGAGACTGAGGAAATTCACTATGATGAATCAACTTTAGGCACTACTAAAATTTTTAGGAACCAAAAGTCTTTTGAAGAAAGTTTGATTTCTCTTGATAAGTATAAAGAATTAGGAATAAATTATCAGGCCTTGGATAGTAATTCTTTAACTTCATTAGAGCCTCAATTAAAACAATTATCTTCACAAATAATCGGCGCTCTATTATTTGAAGAAGATGAGACTGGAGACGCTTATCTTTTTTGTAAAGAATTAGAAAGAATAGTTCGTAATAAAGGGGGTCGTATTCATACAGGCACAGAAATAATAGGCTTACAAAGCCATAAGAAGAAAATTACAGGAGTTAAAACTAGTAGAGTTGATATTCAGACTAATAAGGTTGTTATTGCAGCTGGCAGCTGGTCTCGACATTTAGTTGAATCTTTAGGGCTAAATTTGCATATTAGACCCGTAAAAGGTTACTCCATAACTTTAGATTTAGATGGAAGTAATGTTTCTCCTAAGTTGGCAATTGTAGATGAGGATCTTCATACAGCTATTACTCCATTTAAGAATCGAATAAGGGTTGCTGGCACTGCTGAATTCGCAGGTTTTGATGAAGAAATAAGAAATTCTAGGATACTTAATTTAATTGATACTTTGAAGAATGTTTATCCAGATCTTTCTTCTAACTTAAATTATGATGAAGGGCAGATTTGGAGTGGCTTTAGACCCATGAGTTCTGATGGTAAGCCGTACATTGGCAAAACAAAAATAGAAGGTCTTTTTATTAATACTGGCCAAGGTCATTTAGGATGGACAATGGCAATGGGTTCAGCTTCTCTTTTAGCAGACATAATGACCAATCAAAAAACAGCTATAGATTCTATGCCGTTTAATGTTTCAAGGTAGCCTTATTCTTTAAATGTTAGATTTTTCAATTAACTTCCATAGCAGGTTTGGAGTGAATCTTCGAGCATAAGTTAGAATTTTAGCTTCGGCATTAGGCAGTAATATTTGGACTTTATTTTTTAATCCTTTTTCAATAGAATCTATAATTTTATTAGGATCGCTGAGTCTTCCTTTCTCCTTAGATAATGTTATATTTTTGGGACAATCATCACCAAGTGCATTATCTATTAATGGAGTATCTACCATATTTGGTTCCACAAGCATTAAATGAGTATTTGATGAGCTGATTTCATGCTGTAATATTTCTATATAGCTATTTACCGCACTTTTAGTGGATGAATAAGGTCCTAGTCCTGTATTTAAAACATGACCAGCAATTGACCCAAAAAAAATAGCCTGGCCACTATCTTTTTTTATCATTTCCGACACTACTGTATGGACTAAATTGACAGTACCGCCAAAATTAATTTCCATAAGCTTCATGGTAGAAGTAGGATCGGATAGCAAAATTGGTTTAGCGGGCATTATTGCTGCGGCATTGACAAGACAATCAACGGATCCTAGATCCTTACTCACTTGGGCTACTAAATCATTAACTTTTGAAAAAGAAGATATGTCGCAATAGAAAGGAAATAAGTTATTAGAAGATTTTGCATCTTCTTTTAATTGATTAATATTTAAATCTACCGTAGCTACCTGCATCCCTTGTTTAGCCATTCTGTTAGCTATAATCTTACCCATGCCACTTGCTGCGCCTGTCACTAGGCCTATTTTTCCTTTAAAGCTCATAAAATATTCTCTATAAATTTTATTAAAATAACTAGTTCACACTGTTTCTAATAAATCGAATCTTTATAGTACAATATATTTTAAGTTAATAAAGTTTCTGTTTTCTCATTCTTGGGGCCATAGCTCAGCTGGATAGAGCATCGGTTTTCTAAACCGAGGGTCGAAGGTTCGAGTCCTTCTGGCCCCACCAAGTTTAAATATTTAACCAAAAGTATTTGCTTTAAAAATTAAAGAAGATTATATTTTTATAGAGTTATTTTTTAGTTTATGCGCGCAGTTCATGTAAATATTTATGGTGCCGTGCAAGGTGTCGGCTATAGGAGATGGTTGAGAGATATTTGCACGAAACTTTCTATAAAAGGATGGGTCAGAAATTCTTCTGATGGATCTGTTGAATGTTTTTTACAAGGTGATGCAGAGGCAGTGAATAAGATCCTAATTAGCTGTTGGGAAGGATCTAAGAATTCTGAGGTAGATGACATCCTGGAAAAGGAAGGCACAGAAGAAACCTTAATTGATTTTAAAATTCTTTAATTCTTTAAATCATAGAAGGTACTATTTTTAGATATTTTTTATTTTAGATTAAATCCATTATTCTATCAGCTATAGCGAGCGAAGAAGTAAGACCAGGGCTTTCTATGCCGAAGAGATTGATCAACCCTTTTATGTTATGTTTTTCCTTTCCCTGTATAACAAAATCCGCTCCTTGCTCTTTAGGGCCATAGATTTTTGGTCTTATACCAGTGTAATCAGGTTGTAACTTAGAGCCATCAATATGAGGCCAATATAACTTTATTGATTGTAAAAATTTATCATGAAGTGTTTCATCAAATGAGTAGTCTATTTTATCTACCCAGGTAACATCTGGACCAAATTTAGCTCTTCCATCTAGGCCAATAGATAGATGGATACCTAAACCATGAGCATTAGGTAAAGGATAAATTAGATGGTTAAAATTATGTTTACCAGTCAGTTGGTAGTAATGGCCTTTAGCAAAATACATTTCTGGAACAAAAGATTTCTTTAATCCTGAAATTTTTTTAGCTACTTTTGTAGCATTAAGACCGGCGCAATTAATGATATTCTTGGATTTAACTGTAAATTTTTCGTCAGCTTGAACAAATATCTGATGTTCATTAGGCGAGGTATTAATATTCGTTACTTCTGAATTTAAAGAGATCATGCCTTGAGTTTTTAAAAAATCATTCTCCAATGAGAACATTAGTTCAGCTGCATCAATCATGCCAGTTGTACCAGAAAATAAAGCTCCTTCAGATAAAACATCTGGTTCTTGCTCTACTAAATCTTCTTTTGACAATAAAATTAAGTCTTTTACACCGTTGAAATCTCCTTGCTCTTTTAGAGTTTTCAGCTTTTTATTATCTTCTTTTTTATTGGCAACAATAAATTTCCCAATTTTTTTATGAGTTACATTCTTTTGCTTAGCATAGTCATATAATAAATTTTTACCTGATATACATAATTCTGCTTTTAATGAATTTTTAGGATAATAAATCCCTGCATGGATTACCCCAGAGTTTCTGCTAGAGGTTGCTTCTCCTAATCTAGCCTCTTTTTCTAACAGAACAACCTCTTGTCCATTATCAGAAAGTTTTGCTGCAATAGCTAAACCAACAACACCTCCACCTATTACTATAGTTTCAACTTTCATTAATAATTTTTAAAAGAATCATAATTTGTATGTAAAATACGGTTTTAGTTTACATTCTTTATGTAATGTTAGAATAATTTTTTTGGTGGACGTAGCTCAGTTGGTAGAGCTCTGGCTTGTGATGCCAGTCGTCGTGGGTTCGAGCCCCATCGTCCACCCCAGGACAAATATATGAAATCACCTTTTAGTAAAAAAACAAAATTAGATGAAACAATCCTCATCACTGTTCCTGCTAAGGAAATAGAAGAAAAAGTAAATAAGCAATTAATAGATACTCAAAAAAAATCTAAGATAAAGGGATTCAGACAAGGTAAGGCTCCTTTAGATTTAGTAAAAAAACTTTATGGAAATGAAATAAGGAGCGATGTGATAAATGATTCAGTATCACACTCTTTTTATCATATTGTAGAAGATAAAGGTTTAAGGCCAGTTGGACCCCCCACCCTGAAACCTAAAAACTTGACAGAAGGTAAAGATGTTAAATTTGAAGCTACCTTTGACATATATCCTGAAATAAAACTTGGTAAGTTAAATAAAGTTAATTTTATTAAACCTAAAAGTGAATTAACAGAGAAAGATCTTAAGGATGCAATTCTAAATTTAAGAAAGAGAATGAGTAAATGGAATCTAAAAGAAGGAAAGTCTAATATAGGCGATCAAGTAAAAATTAATTTCAAAGGGTACATAGAAGAGAAAGAATTTGAAGGAAATACAGCTAATGATTTTGTTTTAGAGCTTGGCTCTAATTCTATGATTCCTGGTTTTGAAGAAGGGCTCGTTGGGAAAGAGAAGGGCGAAGAATTAACACTAGATTTAAGCTTCCCTAAAGATTATCACAACTCAGAATTTGCTTCTAAGCAATCAAAATTTGAAATAGAAATTCTTGAAGTGCTGAAATCTGAATATCCTGAGATGGATAATGATTTCTTTAAAAGTGTTGGAATTGAAGCTGAGGACGAAGAAAATTTCTCAAAAGAGATCGAAAAGAGATTGAAAGATGACCTTGAAAGAGTAATTAAGAATAAATCTAAAACAAGACTTTTTGATGCTTTATTAGAAGTAACCCCATTTGATATTCCTCCCACAATGGTTTCTAATGAAATAAATAGTATGAAGGAAGATTCTGCTAAAAGAATGGGGGTTGACCCTAAAAAAATAAAACCAGAAGATTTTCCTGATGACGCTTTTCTTGAAGACGCAACCAAGCGAGTTAAATTAGGTGTATTGCTCAATACCGTTATTTCAGATAATGAGATTAAACCTGATGCTGAAAATGTCAAAAAATTGATTGAAGAAAGATCTTCGCAGTATCCTAATCCTCAAGAGGTAATAAATTGGTTTTATTCAAACGATGAGCAACTTAAGCAAATTGAATTTTTAAGTTTAGAAGAACAAGTTTATGAATACATTTTATCAAAAGCTAATTTTACTGAAGAAAATTTAACTTACGAAGAATGTCTTAAAAATAATTAATTACTTGAAATTTAATCATTTGTGACCCATAAATAGTAAGTAAGTATTTTTAACTTAATAAAACTTTATATGAATAAGGATAAAATAATGAATCAATTAGTACCAATGGTTGTAGAACAGACTTCTAGAGGTGAGCGTGCTTTCGATATTTTTTCTCGTCTTTTGAAAGAAAGGGTCATTTTTCTTACCGGACCTGTAGAGGATATTGGAGCAAATCTTATTGTTGCGCAATTACTTTTTTTGGAAGCAGAAAATCCTGATAAAGATATAAACCTTTACATAAACTCGCCTGGAGGTTCAGTAACAGCAGGACTTTCTATTTATGACACTATGCAATTTATTAAACCCGATGTTAGCACTCTATGCGTTGGTCAGGCAGCAAGCATGGGAGCTGTTCTTCTTACTGGAGGGGCTAAAGGAAAGAGGCATGCCTTACCAAATGCAAGAGTTTTAATACATCAAGTCATGGGTGGCTTTTCAGGCCAGGCAAGTGATTTTGAAATTCACGCAAAAGAAATACTCAGCATTAAAGCTAAATTAAATTCTATTCTTTCTCAGCATACAGGTCAAAAAATAGATAAAGTTGCAAAAGATTCAGACAGGGATAATTTTATGAGCCCCGATGAGGCTGTTAAGTATGGTTTAATTGACAGTGTAATAAACCAAAGGAAAGGTTAAGGACTATGGCAGATAATATAAAAGACGGTTCAGATAATGAGAAACTTCTATTTTGTTCATTTTGTGGAAAGAATCAAAACGAGGTAAAAAAACTTATAGCAGGACCCTCAGTTTATATATGTAATGAGTGCATAGATTTATGTAATGACATTATAAAAGAAGAAATAGAACAGCTAGATGAGGCTCAGAGTACATCTTTATCTATACCTTCAGACATAAAAAATACTTTAGATGAGTATGTCATTGAACAGGAATCAGCAAAGAAAAATCTGTCAGTAGCTGTATACAACCACTATAAAAGATTGGATTCAGAATCAAAATCTAAATCTAAATCACAAAAAAATTCTGAAGAAGAAGTAGAATTATCGAAAAGCAACATACTCCTTCTTGGCCCTACCGGCTGTGGAAAAACTTTACTCGCTCAAACTTTAGCAAGAGTGTTGGATGTTCCTTTTGCAATTGCAGACGCAACTTCGTTAACAGAGGCTGGTTATGTAGGAGAGGATGTAGAAAATATTATTCAGAAATTACTATTAAACTGTGACTATGATGTTGAAAAAGCACAGCGAGGGATAGTCTATATTGACGAGATAGATAAGATAGCCAGGAAATCTGATAATCCGTCTATTACAAGAGATGTCTCAGGTGAGGGGGTTCAACAGGCTTTACTTAAGTTGATAGAAGGTACAGTTGCCGCTATTCCTCCTCAAGGAGGGCGGAAGCATCCACAACAAGAATTTCTCCAAGTAGATACAACAAATATACTTTTTATATGTGGCGGTGCCTTTTCTGGGTTAAGTGAAATCATTAGAGGAAGAAGAGAAGAGACCGGCATAGGTTTTGGTGCAAAAGTTTCTTCAATTTCAAAAAATATAAATAGTACTGACCAACTGAAAAATGTAGAACCAGAAGATCTTGTAAAGTATGGACTAATACCAGAATTTGTTGGCAGACTTCCTGTCATGTCTTCTTTAGATGAGTTAGGTCAAGGTGCTTTAATTAAAATTCTTGTTGATCCTAAAAACTCTTTAACTAAACAATTCAAAAAACTCTTTGATATGGAAGGGGTGGAATTGGATATTAGAAAAGATGCGTTATTAGAAATAGCAAATAAAGCTTTGAAACTGAAAACCGGAGCGAGAGGCCTAAGATCAATTTTAGAAAGATTACTAATGGAAACAATGTATAGAATTCCATCTGAAACTGGTTTAAAGAAAGTTGTTCTAGATGCTTCTGTTGTAAAAGGGGAGTCAGAACCCTTACTTGTTTTTGAAAAATCATCTGAAGGAAAGCAGGCTTAATATTTTTTTAATTTATAACTGAATCTAAAAATAATATGACTACAAAAAAAATTCTTACTTGCCCTATGTTACCTCTAAGAGATGTTGTGATTTTTCCTACTGTCATCACTCCTTTATTTGTAGGTAGAGAGAAGTCTATGAAGGCTTTAGAAAAATCAATGGGCTCAGATCAGCAAGTAATGCTAGTCGCGCAAAGAGATCCTCAGGTTGACGATCCTAATTCTAAGTCTATTTATAAAATTGGAACCCTCTCTTCTATATTACAACTTATCAAACTACCTGACGGAACAGTTAAAGTGTTAGTTGAAGGCAAGCAAAGAGCAAAAGTTTTAAAGGTTTTTGATGAGGAAGAATTTTATTCTTCTCAAGTTGAACTTATTCCTGAGAATCAAAACATTGAGTCTGAGAAAACCTTAATAAATGATCTAAAAAGTCAGTTCCAAGAATATGTTAGAGTATCGAAGAAAGCTACTCCCGAAGTTTTAAATACTATAGTTGCTATCGATAGCATAGGTAGATTGATAGACACTTTGGTTGGCCACACTTCATTAGCTGTTGAAAAGAAACAAGAAATCTTAGAATCAGAAAGTTTTGAATTAAGCGCTCGAATTATTAGCGGTTATCTTAAATCTCAAATTGATGTGAACAGTGTTGAGAGAAAGATACGGGGTAGAGTTAAGAATCAAATGGAAAAGAGTCAAAAGGAATACTACCTAAATGAACAGATGAAGGCTCTAAAGAAAGAATTAGGAGAGCTAGATGATTTAGAAGAATCGGATTTATTAGAACAAAAAATATTAGAAGCTGGCATGTCAGAAGAAGGAGAAGAAAAGGCATTATCTGAGCTCAAAAAATATAAGATGATGTCTCCTATGTCAGCTGAAGCGGCAGTAGTAAGAGGTTATCTAGATTGGATTATTAATATTCCATGGAAGAAAAAAAGTTCTCTACAAAAAAATCTAAAAAAAGCGAGTTCTATTTTGGATAAAGATCATCATGGCTTGGAGGAAGTAAAAGAAAGGATATTAGAAAACCTAGCTGTTCAAAAAAGAGTAAAGAAGCTCCAAGGGCCTATCCTATGTTTAGTAGGACCTCCGGGAGTGGGGAAAACCTCATTAGGTGAGTCAATGGCTAGAGCTACTAATAGAGAATTTATTCGTATGTCATTAGGGGGTGTAAGGGACGAAGCAGAAATAAGAGGCCATAGAAGAACTTATATCGGTTCCATGCCAGGAAGAATAATGCAAAAATTATCTAAAACTGGTGTCAAGAATCCCCTTTTTTTATTAGATGAGATAGATAAGATGGGTATGGATTTTAGAGGGGATCCTGCTTCAGCTTTACTTGAAGTTCTTGATCCAGAACAAAATAACTCATTCAACGATCATTATTTAGAAATAGACTATGATTTATCTGATGTTCTTTTTGTCTGCACAGCTAATAGTATGAATATTCCAACAGCTCTTTTAGATAGAATGGAAATTATAAGGCTGCCAGGATATACAGAGGATGAAAAAGTAAGTATTGCTGAGAGTTATCTTGTGCCTAAGCAAATTAAGTTAAATGGACTTACCTCCAAAGAAATAGAAATTTCTAATCAAAGTACTCAAGATCTTATTAGATATTATACAAGAGAGGCAGGAGTGAGATCTTTGGAAAGGGAGATAGCAAAGATTTGTAGAAAAGTAGTAAAAGAGAATGCGGATAAAAAAACACCCAAGAAATATAAAATAGATGCAAATTTATTAGAAGATTTTTGTGGAGTAAGAAAATTTGAATTTGGAGAAGCTTCCAAGAGAGATAGAATTGGTCAAGTAACTGGCTTAGCATGGACTCAAGTTGGCGGTGAACTATTAACCTTGGAAGCAGCCTGTTTTGTAGGTAAAGGAAAAATAATTAAAACAGGGTCTCTCGGAGATGTAATGCAAGAATCAATTCAAGCCGCTTTATCCGTGGTAAGGTCTAGATCAGATTCATTGGGAATAGAACCCAATTTTTATGAAAATCAAGATATACATATTCACGTTCCGGAAGGTGCTACTCCCAAGGATGGCCCAAGTGCAGGAGTTGGAATGGCAACAGCTTTAGTTTCTATTTTAACAAAAATACCAGTTAGAGCAGATGTGGCTATGACAGGAGAAATAACCTTAAGTGGTGAGGTTTTAAAAATAGGTGGCTTAAAAGAAAAACTCTTAGCTGCAAGAAGAGGGGGAATAAAAACAGTTCTTATCCCGAAAGGAAATGAAAATGATCTCAAGGAAATACCTAAGAAGATAACAGAAAATTTAGAGATTATTCCAGTTAAATGGTTTGATGAAGTATTGTTAATTGTATTAACAGAACAGCCCGAACCACTATCAAATACTTCTGCTAAAGCAAGAAATAAGAATCCTAAGAAAAAGATCAAAGATACCATCAAGAGAGCTAAGACTCATTAGTAATTATAAATAGGTTCAAAAGGCTCTTGACAACCCTAGCTAGCAAGGTTCTAATGAATTACCACTTTAAGTAAAGTATTTAACCATTAACAGAATTTTAGGAGATAAATGTGAATAAAGCAGAATTAACAGATGCAGTAGCAGCTAAAACGGATCTAACTAAGGCAGATGCTTCAAGAGCTATTGATGCAACCATAGATGCCATCTCAGGAGCTCTTTCTTCAGGAGATAACGTTGCTTTGGTAGGTTTTGGAACTTTCTCAGTAAGACATAGGGCGGCTAGACAAGGACGTAACCCTCAAACAGGGGCTACAATACAAATTCAAGCTTCTAAGTCTGCTGGGTTTAAAGCAGGGAAAGCTTTAAAAGATAAATTAAATTAATTAATTAATCTCTTTTTAAAACTGCGCGCCACTTAGGCGCGCTTTTTTTTTAATTTTAATCAATATAGAAATTGTCAGGATTACAAAATATAAGAAACAATCTCTCTGGAGTTCTTGCTAAGATAATTGCTGGAGCTATTATTGTTACCTTTGCTTTATTTTTTGGCTGGGGAACTGTTTTCACTGGTAGTGATGCTAATAATATAGCAAAGGTGAATGGCAAAAATATTAATGTCATAGATTTAGGTTTTGAAACTAATGCACAACAATATCTTTTTAGTCAACGCTATGATGATCTAGACTTAGATGAAGAAGTATTAAGAGCTTTAGCTACAAATTCTCTGATAAGAAGAGAGCTGGTACTCCAATATTTAGATGAGTTAGACGTAATTATTCCAGAGCAAATAGCTTATAAAGAATTTATGTCTGATCCATCTTTTCAATCAGAAGGCCGATTTAGTCAAGAAAGATTTGAAGCTGTTATAAGAAATATGGGATTTACTACTAATGATTACATCAGAAGAGTAAGAAAGGATAAGGCCTTAAATTATTGGAGAAGTTCTATATATGATAGCAATTTTTTTTCAAGGAAAAGGATAGAGGATTTATTAGAACTTGCATCTCAAACAAGAGATCTATCTTTTGTAACATTTAAGTTAGAGGTAGAAATAAATAATGTGAAGTTAAATCCAGAAGATATTCTTCAACATTATGAAAACTCAAAAGAACAGTACATTAAAGAAGAAGAAGTAAAATTACGCTATATACAACTAGATAAAAACTCTCTAAGATCTGACATTGAAATTTTAGAGAAAGATGTAGAAACAGAGTACGCATTTTATCTTGAAAATTTCAACACTAATCCTTCTAGAGCTGCCTCTCATATCATGATTAATATTTCAGAAGAAAGGAGTAGAGATGAAGCTGAAAAATTAATTAATGATATTTCAAAACAATTAAGTGATAAAAATAATTTTCTTGAATTAGTAAAACTTTTTTCAGAAGATGAGGCCACCATAGATTTTGAAGGCTCTTTAGGAGTTAGCACTGGTGAATCTTTTCCTAAGGAGTTTGAGAATGCGCTTAGAGTTCTAAAGGTAGGAGAATTTAGCGAACCAATAGAGCTTGATAATAGTTTTCATATTCTCCTCTTAACAGAATTAAACCAGCCTTCTCCAGAAACTTATATTAAAAAGAGTGATTCCATAAGGGAAAAGCTAATGGAGGTTCAATTAAACTCAAATTATTTTAGTTTGTTGGATAAGGCAAATAATCTAATTTATTCATCAAATGATTTTACAGAAATATCTTCTTCTTTAGGAATTTCAGCTATTACAACAGGTTTTTTTAGTAAAGATTTATTAGAAGAGAAACTTAATTATCAAATAGTAGAAGATTTTATTTTTACAGAAGATAGAAGTAATGGCATAAGTGAAGTTTTAGAAGTAGATGATAGTATTGCCTTTATCCTTGAAGTGGTAGATATTAATCAAGCTACAATCCTATCTTTTGAAGATGTCCAAAATAAAGTCCAAGATTCACTAAGGTCTAAATTAGCATCAGAAATTATATTTAAGAAATCTTCTGATTTCATAAATGATGTAGAATTATCTTCTTTTAAGGAAGCGCTTAAGAAAAATAATATTACCAAGCAATCATATAAAGAGGTTTCAAGAGATTCATCTTTATTACCAAATAAAGCTTTGGCAGATCTTTTCGGTATTTCAAGAGGGACCTCTAATAATGAGCTATTTATTTCAAATCAAACAAATGGAGATATATTCATTTTATCTTTAGATGAAGTGAATGATGCAGCCACTGAAATTTCTGAAGATCAGATTGACCAATTTACTAAATTAATGCAACAAGAAAGAGTTAATTCATTGGTTTCCCAAGTTCAGAGATCCTTAGAAGAAAATGCGGACATTGTGCTTTTAAACAATTTAGATAATTAATCCATTTCTTCTATATTGCTCATAGCTGTGATGTTAAACCCTGCATCTACGTAGAGTATTTCTCCTGAAATTCCACTAGATAAATCTGAGGCTAAAAATGCAGATGCATTTCCAACCTCTTCTATTGTTACATTTCGCCCTAGGGGAGCTCTGCTTGCATTATAAGAAAGCATTTTTCTAAAATTTTTAACTCCAGAAGCGGCGAGAGTTTTAATAGGTCCCGCAGAAATCGCGTTAACTCGATGGCCATCTTTACCTAGAGAAAATGCTAAGTAGCGAACACTAGCCTCCAAACTCGCTTTTGCTAAACCCATTACATTATAATTAGGCAAAGTTTTTTGAGAACCTAGATAAGTCAAAGTAGTAAGACTTGCTTGCCTATCTTTCATGAGAGATTTTGCAGCCTTAGCAAGAGCAATAAAACTATATGAGCTTATATCATGTGCTATTTTAAATCCCTCTCTAGTTGTAACATCTGAAAAGTCACCATTTAATTGTTCTGTTGGTGCAAACCCTACCGCATGAATGATGCCATCTAATCCATCCCAATTATTTGCGAGCTCACTAAATACATTGTCGATCGCTATATCATCTCCTACATCACAAGGAAGGCAGATATTTGACCCCCAATTTTCAGCTAGTTTCTTTACTTTTGATTCTAAGCGTTCATTTTGATAAGTAAAAGCTAAATTAGCACCTAAGGAACTCATAGATTGGGCTATGCCAGATGCTATAGAATGCTTATTAGCTACTCCAACTATTAATATATTTTTATTTTTTAAAAGATCCATTTTTTTTTCTTAACGGTATTAATTTCAAGAAATTCAATTATAGGCTTATTCAATCTAATCTGTTTAATTTTTTAAATAAAATAATTGATTTTTTTAAAATAGAAAGACTACTACTAATTTGTGGTATTTTAGTTATAAGTTAGTTATAGTGACATTCAAATAACTATTAAAAAAGGTAGTTTTATCTCATTTTTGAGTCAATTTAATATATTGGGGAGTGATATGTTTAAAACAAAATTTTCTTTATTTTTAATTCTTCCTCTAGTTTTGGGTCTTTCTTTTGCTGCGAAATCAGCAGACGAAGAAGGCGCCGAAATTGAAGAAGTTATAGTAACAGGTTCTCGTATTGTAGATCCTAATATCATCAGTTCATCACAAATTAGTGTGATTGATGGTGATGCGATCAAAAACAGGGGTTTGACTCGTGTTGAAGATTTCTTAAATGATATGCCGCAGATCTCTCCTGGACAAACTATTACTAATGCTAATGGTGCTTCGGGTACAGCTACAGCAAACCTTAGAAATATGGGTTGCGGAAGAACGTTGGTACTATTAAATGGCAGACGTTTGGCCCCAGGTACAACTGGCGGAGGAAACTGTGCTGACTTGAACTCAATTCCTTCTCTTTTACTTGAAAGAGTAGAAGTTCTAACAGGTGGTGCTTCTTCAGTATATGGTTCTGATGCTGTTGCCGGTGTTGTTAACTTTGTTCTAGATGATGAGTTTGAAGGTTTTAGAGCAAGTGCTTCACATAGTTTTTATCAGCATAAAAATGATAATGATTCTCTTAGGTCGTTAGTCAGTTCTTATAACTATGCTTTAGCGCCAGACGATATTACGACTGGTGATACAGGTAAGTTTGCAATAGCTTTTGGTGGAGACATTAATGATGGAAAAGGCCACATTACAGCTTTCATCGAACATACAGACACCCAGCCAATCCTTCAAGGTGAATATGACATAAGTGCGTGTGCGTTAAGTGGAGGGGCATCTAGATGTGGTGGTTCTTCTACCATACCTCCAGGAAGGTTTGCAGATTTTGGTGGCTTACGTGGTTATACAAGAGTAGATGGTACTCCTACAGTCTCTCTTGATTTAAAAGTTTTTGGAGATCAATTTGTTCCTAGAGCAGGAAGACTATATAACTATAATCCAACTAACTTCTTCCAAAGACCAGATGATAGAGTTAATGCAGGTTTCTTTGGAAAGTATGAAATTAATGAGCACGCTGAAGTTTATACAGATGTAACTTTTATGAAGTCTGAGTCAAACGCTCAAATCGCTTATTCTGGAACCTTTGGAAATATAAGCCAAATACCTTGTTATAACGCTCAAATGTCTGCACAGCAATACAACACAATTTGTGGAGATTTTGTTGAAATCGGCGGTTCTCATGCTCCTAACTTTACTTCTGGTGGTGCAGCTTTAGCATATATAGCAGGACTTGATCAAGCAGTTGGTGCAGGAACAATTGATACTTATAAGTCCCCTATGTATCACCTTAAAAGAAATGTTGAAGGAAGCCCAAGACAGAGTATTTTTGGATACAAGCAAACCAATGCTACATTAGGACTGAGAGGTGATATCAATGATGATTGGTCTTATGATGTTTACTTCCAATCTTCTACTATTAACTATAACAATGAGTATAGAAATGATTTATCTGTAACAGCGATAAATAGAGCTGTAGATGTTGTAAATATTAACGGAACACCTACTTGTGTTTCAGCTATTAACGGACAAGATTCAGCGTGTATTCCTTATAATTTATTCTTTGGTGGTAGTAATCTAGATGATGGTTTGACAGCCGTTGTAGATGCTGGTCAAGCTCTTCAAGACTATATTGCAAAACCAACCTTTATTAATGGTGATGGAAAACAAACTATTATGTCTGGTTATTTATCAGGTGACACAGGAATTAGTTTTCCTGGAGCTCCTGCTAATGCTAGCTTAGTTATAGGTTTTGAAACTAAAGAACTAAAAGCAGATTTTAGACCAGATACGGCAAGTAAAACTGGCGATAGATCAGGTTCTGGTGGTGCTACATTGCCAATTGGTGGTGAGTATGAAGTTGATGAATACTTCTTTGAGTTAGGTATACCGATTACAGATAGTCTTAGCATAGATGCAGGTTATAGATCAGGTGACTACTCAACAGGAGCTGATACTGAAGCTTTTAAAGTGGGTGCTTACTGGACAATTAACGACAGTATTTCAATTAGAGCTTCTGCTCAAACAGCACAAAGAGCAGGTAACATATCTGAACTCTATAGTGCAGTTTCAGATGGATTAGTTGATTTAGATAACGATCCTTGTGGTGCTGACCCAGAAGATCCAACTAGTACTCCATCAGCTACTGCAGCTCAGTGCGCTAATACTGGTTTGCCAGCTGCTTTTTATGGATCAGATTTAAAATCTCCAGCTGACCAGTACAATATAAAAGGTGGAGGTAACCCAAATATTAATCCTGAAGAATCTGAGTCTTTTACTGCAGGTGTTATAATTACTCCAACTTCAGTTCCAGGACTTACGGTTACAATAGATATTTTTGATATCACTGTAGAAGATGGAATTGGTTCAGTTTCAGCGAAAACTGCATTAGATAAATGTATAGAAACTGGAGCTGGTGGTTACTGTAACTTGATTAACAGGAACCCAGCAAATGGTTCACTTTGGTTGACTGGTGGATATATAAGTGCTCAGCTAACAAATATCTCAGAAGAGTCTACTAGTGGATATGATATTATCTTTGATTACACTACAGATACTGCTTGGGGAGCTCTTACGCTAGAAGGTGTTACTACAATTCTAGATTCGTATGATGTCATAGAGTTACCAGGAAGTGCAGCAATTGAGTGTGCAGGTAATTGGGGCGGATCATGTGGTAAGAACCCAATGCCAGAGCTAGCAGGTACGTATACAGCAACTTTGAATACATCTTTTGATACTGATCTTATTTTAGGATTGAGATATCTTGGTGAAACAGATGATCAGAATGCTAGTTATACTAGAGATTTTGATGCTTATACATATTTTGACTTTACAGCTAATTACTTTGCTACTGAAAACTTAACTGTAAGTTTTGGTATGAGTAATATTTTTGATAAAGAACCTGAATACACTTCTAACGCAGGAACTGCGCCAGGTAATGGTAATACATTCCCAGCTTATTTCGATGCATTAGGAAGATACGTGTTCTTAAGCCTAAATTATGCTGTTGAGTAATCAATAAGTAATTAAAAAGGCGGGTTTACCCGCCTTTTTTTTAATTTTTTTAAAACAAGAATTTTATGATCAAAAAATATTTTTATTTTCTTTTAGTTTGTTTTTTTATATCTTGCGAGCAATCTATTACTCCAGTTGAAACAGCTATAGAGGATAAAATTCTTTATTTAGGGAATGGAACAGAACCTCAAGATTTAGATCCTCACATTGTTACTGGCGTGCCAGAGCATAATATTATTATTGCCTTATTGGAAGGTTTAATGATAGCTAATCCTCAGGGCGGCGCTCCATTACCAGGCGTTGCTGAGAGTTGGGATGTTAGTAGTGACGGAAAAGTATATATTTTTAAAATAAAGGATCAGGCCTTATGGTCTAATGGAGATGAGGTTACTGCTGCTGATTTTGTCTTTTCTTGGAAAAGAATCTTAACTCCTTCGTTAGGAGCTCAATATGCTGACATGCTCTACATCTTAAAAAATGCTGAACCTTTTAATAAAGGCAAAATTAAAGATTTTTCTCAAGTTGGAGTTAGGGCTGTAGATGCTAAGACTTTAAGGGTTGAATTAAATAATCCAACTCCCTATTTTTTAAATTTATTAACTCACTATTCAAGTTACCCTGTTCATAGACCCACTATAGAGAAGTTTGGTGAGATTGATACTAGGGGTTCAGAATGGACAAGAGAAGAAAATTTTATAGGAAATGGGCCTTTTATTTTAAAAGAATGGCAATTAAATAAAGTATTAATTGTTAAAAAGAATACTAACTATTGGAACTCAAATATTGTTGACTTAAATGAAATTCATTTTTTTCCTATAGACGATGTTTCCAGGGAAGATAGAATGTATAGATCTGGTTATCTTCATTTAGCATATTCCACTCCGCAAGAAAAAATAGAAACTTATAGAACTAAGTATCCTGATCACTTAAGAATAGAACCATATTTTGGAACTTATTACTATAGAGTTAATACTTTAAAGAAACCTTTCAATGACCCCTTGGTAAGAAAAGCTTTGTCATTAGCTATCAATAGAGATGATATTGTAAATAAAGTCATGAAAGGTGGGCAATCTATTGCTTTTTCTTTTACACCCCCTGATAAGAAGGGCTATTTTCCAAATACTCAACTAGACTTTGATCCGCAACTAGCAAAAAATTTATTACGGGAAGCTGGTTTTAGTAAAGGAAAATTTCCAATTGTTGAGTTACTCTATAATACAAGTGAAGGTCATCAGAAAGTCGCTCAAGCCATCCAGCAAATGTGGAAACTTAACTTAGGTATAGATGTTGAGTTAGTTAATGTAGATTGGAAAGTTTATTTATCTAGAGAACTTTCAGGAGACTTTACTATCTCAAGAGCTGGCTGGATAGGAGACTACCCTGATCCTAATTCTTTTTTAGATATGATGGTAACTGGCCGTGGTAATAATAAAACTGGTTGGTCTAATCCTGAGTATGATAACTTGGTAAAATTAGCGGCTTCTGCTAAAAGTACAAATGAGAGATTTAAATTATTTAGAGAGGCAGAGTCTATATTAGTAAATGAATTACCAGTTATCCCGATTTATACTTACACTAGAGTTTATATGTTGCACCCGGACGTTAAAGGGTGGTATCCAAATATTCTAGATACACATCCTTATCAGTTTATTAGGCTAGAGAAATAATCTAATGTTAAGTCTTATATGGAAAAGGCTTATCACCGTAATACCAGTTCTATTTGCAGTCATCACAATCACTTTTCTTATGGTGCATTCAGCCCCCGGAGGACCATTTGATGCTGATAGAGTTGTTTCCCCAGATATTCTGATTCAATTAAATGAACGTTATAATCTTGATGCTCCTTTATGGGAACAGTATTTTTCCTATTTAGGAAATGTATTGCAAGGGGATTTTGGGCCATCTTTTCGGTACCCGGGTAGATCAGTTACTGAACTTATTTTTACTGGCTTGCCTGTAACTTTTGAACTTGCAGTATATTCAATTATATTTGCAGTTTTTATTGGAGTTTTTGCTGGAGTCATTGCCTCTTTAAGGCCAAATACATGGGTAGATTACTTACCTATGTCTGCTGCTATGGCTGGAATATGTATCCCATCAATTATTTTAGGTCCTTCTTTATCTTTAATATTTGGTATTTGGTTAGGGTGGTTTCCTGTAGCTGGATGGGAGGATCTACCAGGTGATAAAGTGCTTCCTGTCATCACTTTAGGTACAGCCTATGCAGCTTATTGCGCTAGATTGACACGAGGAGGTATGTTAGAAGTCCTTGGACAAGATTATATTAGAACTGCGAGAGCCAAAGGGTTAAGTGAGTCAAGGGTAGTTATTGTTCATGCTCTAAGAGGCGGATTGATTCCTGTAATAGCTTTTCTAGGTCCAGCTATAGCTGGGCTATTAGCTGGTTCATTTGTAGTAGAAACTATATTTGGAATTCCAGGACTAGGAAGATTTTATGTTCAGGCTGCTTTTAATAGAGATTATACTATGATCTTAGGAACTTCTATCTTTTTCTCAGCTCTTATTGTTTCTTTCAACTTATTAGCTGACCTTGTTGCTGCTGCTTTCAATCCAAAGTTACGAGAGGGTATCTATAATGAGTGAATACAATTCTCTTTATCATGATGCTATCTTTAGACTGAAATCTAATAAGCTATCAGTTTTTGGAGGAATATTTATCCTATCTTTGATATTTATTTCTTTAATAACTCCCTTTATTGCACCTTATGATTACTCTTATCAGGATTTATCTTTAGGTCCGTCAGGGCCATCTTGGGATCACCTCTTAGGCACTGATGTTCTAGGAAGAGATTTGTTAACAAGAATGTTGTATGGAAGCAGAATATCTTTAATGGTAGGCTTTATAGCTACTTTTGTCGCGTTATTTATAGGTGTGATTTGGGGAACGGTTGCGGGTTTCTTTGGAGGGAAAGTGGATACTATTATGATGAGAATAGTAGATGTCCTTTACGGCATACCTTTTATTATTTTAATAATATTATTAATGGTTATATTTGGACGTAATCTAGTTTTATTATTTATGGCTATAGGCGCAGTTGAGTGGTTAACAATGGCAAGGATAGTTAGAGGACAGGTGATGGCAATTAGCCAACAGGAGTATATTTTAGCCTCTAAAGCCATGGGCGTAAGCAATACTCTAATTATATTTAGACATTTAATTCCAAATACTCTTGGCCCAGTCATAGTTTATGCAACTTTAACAATACCTCAGGTGATGTTATTAGAATCATTTTTAAGCTTTTTAGGATTGGGTGTACAACCTCCTATGAGTTCTTGGGGTCTTTTAATAAGAGATGGTGCTTTAGCAATGGAAGAATACTGGTGGTTATTAGTATTTCCTGCTTTAATTTTCTCAATGACATTGTTTTCTCTTAACTTTCTAGGAGACGGCCTTAGAGATGCTTTGGATCCAAGATCAAAATAAAAAGGTTAAGTAGAATAAAATTATTTATTTAGCTCCTGATTCTATTAATAATTTAAGGACTTGCCCTGGAAATATAACCTCTTCATCTTTTATATTATTCCATTTCTGTATATCGCTTGACCTGACAGAGAATTTTGATGCAATTCTGCTTAAGGTGTCACCAGATTTTATAGGATAAAGTAAAGTTTGAGTTTTCTTAGGAGGCGTTTGACCTCTAACTCTTTCGTATTGAGAAAATATTTTAATAACTTGTCCTATTTGAAGAGGCTTATTAAGTTTAAGATCATTCCAGATAGAAATATCTTTAATAGACACATCAAATTTCTTTGAGATAGCCCATAGTGAATCTCCCTTAGCTACTAGATGTTTTTTTGACTTAGGAATAAAAGTTTTTGTCCAGGCTGGCCCTCTTGGCACCATTATTTCTTTTCCTGTTATAATTAAATCATCAGTTAGTTGATTTATTTCCTTCAGAACAGAGACTTGCATACTGTAATTCCTTGCAATTTTAGTCAAGTTATCTCCTCGTATAATGCGATATCTATCCCACTTTACAAGTTCACTTTTATCTATAGATTCAAGTTGTAAAGCAAATCTATCAGCGATACCAGTTGGCAGCAATAGGTAATGAGGCCCACTAGGATCTGTAGCCCATTGAGAGAATCCTGGATTAAGCTCATAAATACTTTCTGGATTCATTCCTGCAAGATCTGCAGCTTGCATTAGGTCCATTTGTCCTGGGATTTCGACTTTTAAAAAGTAAGGCCTATTAGGAATAGACGGCAAGGTGACTCCATAAGAAACAGGATTATTAATTAATTCTGATAGGACAAGTAATTTAGGTATATAAGCAGTAGTTTCTAGAGGGAGATTTAACGACCAAAAGTCAGTATTTTTTCCTTGCAATTTATTTTTATTTATAGCCCTCCTAACTCTAGTAGGTCCAGCATTATAAGCAGCCATAGCAAGGAGCCAGTCATTATTAAATCTTGCAGATAAGACAGTTAAATATTCTAAGGCAGCATCTGTTGAAGCTATAACGTCTCTTTTTCCATCATACCACCAGTTAGATTTAAGGCCATATTGCCTACCTGTGGATGGAATAAATTGCCATATACCAGTAGCTCCATCTACAGAGCGAGCATATGGATCAAATTCACTTTCAACAAAAGGTAACAAAGCAAGTTCTATGGGAAGTCCTAATTCTTCTGCTTTTGAAACCGTATAGAATAAATATCTTTGCCCAGATTTACTAATTCTATTTACAGAATGCTGGTTTCCAATAAGTTTATCTCTGAATTTTTGAGCAGGAGTATATCCATCAGGTACTTTAAAAGATAACTGATTCCTAATCCTTTGCCAAAGATCAACTTCAATTATTAAAGCTTGACTTTGGTTAGTTACTTCTTGTTCTAAGCTAGAATCTTCCAAGGCTGTAGGTTCAAGATTTATTTGGCTTACGCATCCTGTTAAGTAAATAGTAAAAAAAAGTAAAATCCTTTTCATTGATTTTTAGTTTATATTGTATCTTTCCATTCTCGAACTGCACCAAGGACTGCAATTTCGTTATCTAATTGTTTTGAGAAAAATTCTTCAGCAGCATTTTTAACTGACCTAGTATTACATCTCATAAAAGGATTAGTTTTTAATTCTAATTTTATAGACGAGGGAAGGGTAACTAATTTCTTTGATCTTAAATCTCTGACTTCATCTAGTCTCTTATTTATATCCTGATTACTTGGTTCCACAAGCTTAGCAAAATTTAAGTTAGCCAGAGTATATTCATGCCCGCAATAAACTAATGTATCCAATGGAAGTAATGAAAATCTTGTTAGAGATGAATACATTTGTTCAGGCGTGCCTTCAAAGAGTCTTCCACAACCAGCTGCAAATAATGTATCACCTGAGAACAAAATTGGTTGAGTAAATTGATCTTTAGAGAAATAGGCTAGTTGATCATCTGTATGACCAGGGACAGACATGGCCGTGAATGTTCTTCCTAAGACATCAAATTCTTCATTATCTTCTAAAGGATTAGTTATTCCTTTTATATGACCTCCTTTTGGTCCAAATATCTTAAGATTAAAAGTACTTAAAAGCTTTTCTATGCCACCACTGTGATCAAAGTGATGATGTGTGATCATTGCGCCCTCTAATGAAAGGTTATTCTTGTTTACAAAAGCAATAAGTGGATCAGCATCACCAGGATCAACTGCAAAAGCTTTTTCTCCTAAAACCAGAAGCCATATATAATTATCAGAAAAAGCTGAAATGGGTTTTATTTTCATCATAAAATTACTTTTATTTTAACATTCAAGAGAAGTTTTAGTTACTATATGGTTAAACTAATTAAATGGATACTATAGAGATATTTACAGACGGTGCTTGTAGAGGCAATCCAGGTTTGGGTGGTTGGGGAGCTCTTATCAGGAAGAACGGAGAAGAAAGAAGTTTATATGGAGGTGAGAAGAATACCACTAATAATAGAATGGAACTTTTAGCAGCTATAAAATCTTTAGAATCTCTAGAAGATAACTCAACATTAGTGTTAACAACAGATTCAGAATATGTCAGGAAAGGTATTACAGAATGGATGAAAAATTGGAAACTGAAAGATTGGAAAACTTCTGCTAATAAGCCAGTCAAGAATAAAGATTTATGGCAATCTCTTGATACTCTCTCAAAAAAACATAATATTTCTTGGAAATGGGTTAAAGGGCATTCCGGTCATAGAGAAAATGATATAGCTGATGAGTTAGCTAACCTTGGAATAGACGAGTTGGGTAAATGGTAAGACAAGTTATTTTAGATACAGAGACAACAGGCTTAGATGTAGAGACTGGGCATAGAGTAATAGAAATAGGTTGTGTGGAATTGATAAGTAGAAAATTTACTGGAAAAGAGTATCAAACTTATTTAAATCCAGGAAGATCTGTAGACGAAGGAGCTGAAAAAGTTCATGGATTAAGCAATGAGTTTTTAGGTGATAAGCCTTCTTTTAATCAAGTAGTAGATGACTTTCTAGATTTCATAGAAGGTAGTGAGTTATTGATTCATAATGCAGCCTTTGATATTGGGTTTTTAAATCATGAACTAAAAATTTTAAAAGGCGAAAAAGTAGAAATAACAGATTATGTTGAAAGTATTACTGATACTTTACAGTTAGCTCGTCAACTCCATCCAGGACAGAAGAATAGTCTGGACGCCTTGGTCCAGAGATATAATGTCAGTGGTTATGATCGAGGATATCATGGTGCACTTTTAGACTCTAAGATTTTAGGAGAAGTTTATCTTGCTTTGACTGGCGGTCAAAGCGCTATGAATTTTAATGAAAATGTTAATAAAAATTTAGATGAAGATGATAAACAGATGCCAAGTGATTCATTAATTGGAAAAAAACGTCCTATGATTATAAAGTTAGATTCTGAAGAAGAAAAAACTCACATAGACTATTTAAAAAGAATGGCACAAGAGTCTCAAGTTGAACCAGTAGGTTTGAGAGACGGGGAGTTAGATTGATTATTACTAGATTTGCTCCTAGTCCTACTGGCAATTTACATATTGGAGGAGCAAGAACAGCCTTATTTGCATGGCTTTATGCAAAGAGTCATAAAGGGCAATGTTTTTTAAGATTAGAAGATACTGATCAGGACAGATCAAAGAATGAATATATTAACTCTATAATCTCAAGTTTTAACTGGTTAGGAATTGACTTTGATGGACAACCAGTCTATCAATCTTCCAGAAAAGAAAAGCATATCGAGGCGGCTAATTTACTTATTCATAAAGGCGAAGCTTATTATTGTGATTGCTCAAAACAGAGGTTAAGTGAAGTAAGAGAAAGGCAAATAAAGGATGGAGTTAAACCCAGATATGATGGCAATTGCAGGGATGCTTCCTTGAAATTTAAGGAAAATAGAGTTGTACGTTTTAAGAATCCTAGTTCAGGAGAAGTTGAATATCATGATTTAATTAGAGGAATTATCAAGACATCAAACCGAGAGTTAGACGATCTAGTACTTTTAAGGGCAGATGGAAGTCCCACTTATAACTTGAGTGTAGTCGTCGATGATGCAGATATGAAGATTTCTCATGTCATAAGAGGTGATGATCATATTAATAATACCCCTAGACAAATAAATATTTTTAAAGCTTTAAATCTGTCTATACCAGAATATGGCCATGTTCCTATGATATTAGGAGAAGATGGTAAGAGAATGTCTAAAAGACATGGAGCAACAGGAGTCTTTGATTATAAAAATTTAGGAATATCTGCAGAAGCTTTGATAAATTATTTTGCTAGGTTAGGTTGGTCTTTGGGTGACGAAGAAATTTTTAGTTTAAGTGAATTAATTGAATCTTTTAAAGATGGAAATATAAACTCTTCACCCAGTACATTTTCTATATCCAAACTTAAATGGTATAGCAAAGAGTATATGAATAAATCTTCATCTCAGAAGATTTTATCTGAATTACAAGACTTAGATGGAAATTTCAATGAGAGGCCTGAATATAGCTTAAGAGTTATTGCATTACTAAAGGATCGTTGTTCTACATTAAATGATTATTTAGCAGAATCTAATTACTTCTTTAAAGACTTTGAAAGTTATGATGAAAGTTCCGCAAAAAAATTTTTTAGAAATGATTCAATAAAGATTTTATCTTACTTACTTAAAGTGTTGCATGATTTAGAAGATTGGAATAAAGAAAGTATTAAAAGTAGCTTAGAGAATGTAATGGCTAAATACTCAGTAGGTATGGGAAAGGTAGGGCAACCGTTAAGAGTAGCTATTACTGGATCATCTAATGCCCCTTCTATTGACTTAGTAGCGGAATTGCTTGGTAAGGAAATAGTGCTCGAAAGACTCAAGCTAGCCATTACAAAGTATTCATAGTTTCTAAGAAAGTATCTATAGCTTTCCAGCAATCTTTACGAATTAAATCTCTTTCCATGAGTAATTCATGCTCTCCATCTAACTCTATAATCGTCTTTTTAGTGATACTTTGACATAAGGTAAAGATTTTTCTTGTATCTACTAGCTTATCTTTCTTTGCTAGCAGTACTAATGTAGGTATATTAATTTTTTGAGCCCATTCTTCTGATTGCTTATCGCATCTTTTAATAGCTTCATATATCCATCTAAGTGAAAAACCACCTACAGCCAAGTTTTCATCTTCTCTTATAAGATCTGCTGACCTTAAATATCTTACAATATCTGAAGTAACATTATTCTCTTCAAAAGGTACTTCATGCCATCCTTTTTTATTTTCCCATTCAGGTCTTTGTAAAGGAATATCTTTGAATCCCAGTTTATAAGCAAAAAAACCTATTAAGATAATGAAGAATTTCATTAAAGTTGGTATTCTAAGTTTTAACATAGGAGCGCAAAGTATTAATCCAGTCATAGGTTGATTTTCAATGGCCGCAAAAGACGCCATTAGACAACCACCCATTGAATGACCCATTCCTATATAGGGCTGAGGGCATTGTTGAGAGATAATATTATCAAAAATTTCTAAGAGATCAGAATCATAGTCTTCAAATTTATCAACATGTCCAAGATGTTTATCTTTAGTTAATCTTCCTGATAAACCTTGTCCTCTCCAATCAAACATAACGACACAATATCCACGGTTAATTATCTCCTTTACTACTTCATAATACTTCTCAATAAATTCTGTCCTTCCTGATTGGATGATGAAGGTACCTTTTAAGCTCTTAATATTCCAAATAGCTATCCTTATTTTTATACCATCTATAGTTTTGTAAAAAAAACATTTTGAACCAGTTGGAGGTTTAAATTTTTTTATTTCTATTAACTTTGCTTGTTTTTCCATTAGAGCTATTTAATATACATATAAATATATCAACAATAAAAGAATTTACTAAGGAACCTCAGACATATGAATAATTTTAAAAGCATTCTCTTTTTTCTTATATTAGTATCTTTGAGCAGATTAATACCTCATCCTCCAAATTTTACACCTCTTTTATCCATAGCAATTTTTTTACCCTTCTTGTTAGAAGATAAAAGAATTGTATTAATTCTTCCTTTAGCTGTTCTATTAATTACTGATTTTTTCTTGGGCTCTTATAATCTTATGCTTTGGGTTTATGGCAGCATGCTTCTTATCAGTGGAATTTCCTTTTATTTCTACTCCAATTCTCTTAAACGATTAACAGTACTTTCACTTATTGCTCCTAGCTTATTTTTTATAGTTACGAATTTCGGAGTATGGATTGGATCTAGTAATTACTCTCAAGACCTTTCAGGGTTATTTCTTTGTTATTATTATGCAATTCCTTTTTATGCGATGAATTTGATATCTACACTCTTATTTTCTGTTACATTTTTTATTATTTTTAAGCTATTTATTAATAAAAAGGAGTTATCTGATGCATCCTATTAAGAAGTATCATGAACTTATCAAAACTAAGAACATAGAAATATATGATGAGATTCTAGATGATGAGGTGGTTTTTTATTCACCAGTAGTCCATACACCCCAAAGGGGAAAAGAGATAACCAAACTTTATTTAACTGCAGCTGGGGGAGTATTTGGAACTGATGGTCGTCAGCAATCTGATGAAAAATCCCCTACACCTTCTAAGTTTAAGTATATCAAGGAAGTAATTGGAGAAAGAGATGCATTTTTGGAGTTTGAAACTACTATTCAAGGGATCTATATAAATGGTATAGATTTAATAACATGGAATGAAAAAAATAAAATAACTGAGTTTAAGGTCCTTATTCGACCTTTAAAGGCTGTAAATATGCTTCATCAGATGATGGGCTCAATGCTAGAGAAGCTAAATAAATAAATTCGTATTAATTTTTTGGCCGATCTCCAGATATAGTTATTCTATGCAATAGCCTGTCATAGCCATCATAGCCTCCTTCAGCTTGATGCATAACAGTTCTGTTATCCCAAGCAATTAACATATCCTGTTTCCACCGATGCCTAAAGATATATTTATCCTTAAGGGTATGTTCATACAACTTCATTAGAAGCTGATCTGATTCTTCATCAGACATATTTTTGACAGAAATTGCATATACTGGATTTATAAATAAGCACTTCTTTTTAGTTATTGGGTGAATTCTTACCATGGGATGAAGAAAAGAATTCTCAGCAGTTTTAGCAGGCAAAATCTTCATGGAACGATCATTCTCTTTTTCTGTTGCATAAAATCCATCTGTTGCATAAGGCCTTTTAGCGCTATGAAAAACCATGAGATTCTTAATTTCTTCTTTTATATCAGAAGGCAGTTCTGAGTAAGCCTTTTCAGTGTTTGCAAAAAGTGTATCACCTCCTACTGGAGGGATTATCTTAGAGTGTAAAATAGTTGCAGAGGGTGGAGTTTCTTGAAATGACCAATCAGAATGCCAGGTTCCTCCAAACTGGACAGCCTTTTCTTTTGCTTTTCTTTTCACTTCCACAATATGTGGATTATCTTCCAGAGAGTCTATGTAGGGATCATCTCCATATTTACCAAAAATAGAACTAAATTTTAGAAATTCATTATGAGATAGAACTTGATCAGGAAAAATTACTAAGGAATATTTATTCCATAAGTCAATGATTTTAAGCTTTTCTTCCTTTTTTAATTCTGCAGTTAAGTCTACTTCAGTTATTTCGACCCCTAAATTAGATTCAGAAGGAATAATATTTATTTTCATTATTTTTACAGAGACTTTACTAATCTTTTGCAACTAAAGAAATAAGAACTTTTAATAAATTTATGTGTCTAAGTTTTAAGATATTTAATTTGTGCAACTTATCTATGACAAACACAAGGTCAGAAAGGCTTAAACATGACAATAAGGCAAGAACAAGGCGCCACGCTTTAAAGGAAATGATAAAGAGACAAGAGGAAAATGAATTTTCTCGCTTAAGAAAATTAAAGTTAAAAAAAAATAAGGCAAAACGTAGGCAATCTCATTGAGAAACTGTTTCGTTAATTTAGTTGTAAAGAAGTTACCGCACAAGTAGGTATCTGTTAAAATTTTTTAAACTTAAAATCTTTAAAACATTATCTTATGGATAAGAAAATTTATCCTCCAGTAAAAGTAGGTTATTACAGTGTTGGTCTTATGGCGTTAGCACAAATTTTTGCTTTTATAGATAGACAGATTCCTGCATTATTAATAGAACCTATTAAAGCTGATTTTGATCTTTCTGATTCACAGATTGCCTTATTGGGTGGAGCTGCTTTTTCAGTCTTTTATGCCCTTATGGCAATTCCAATAGGTTTTGCAGTTGATAGATATCGTAGAACATATATATTAGGAGTTGGAATATTTCTATGGTCTATTATGACTTTCCTAACTGGTTTAGCAAACTCATTCTTTAAGCTCTTTTCTGCTCGTGTAGGAGTGGCAGTAGGGGAGGCTGTGATGGCACCAACTAGCGTTTCTTTAGTGGGTGATTATTTTCCCGAAGAAAAACAAGGTAAGCCTTTAGGAATTATCACTGCTGGTGTCTACATAGGTATTGGAATTACTCTATTAGGAGGAGGTTTCCTTATTGACTATTTAACTAATTTAGGAGGTTTAAATATACCAGTTATAGGTTTTGTTAAACCTTGGCAAGCCACTTTCATGCTTGTTGGGATTCCAGGAGTCTTAGTTTCTTTGTTAGTTATTTTAATGCATGAACCAAAGAGAATACATATATCTCCCCAACAATTAGAGTCAAGGACTAAATATGAGATCTTAGATCATTTAAATGAATTTAAATCTACATTAGTATTTATGTTCCTTGGATTGATTTTCATGGCCTTTATCTTTTATTCATTTACTTTTTGGGGACCAACAATGATGTTAAGAACCTTTGATCTTTCTCTTTCAGAGGTTGGGTTAACATTAGGCTTAATTACCATATTAAGCTCTATAACAGGAACTATCTCATCTGGAGCAATCGTTGACTACCTGAGGAAATTAGGTTTTATAGACGCGCCAGTTAGAGTAGCTTTATTTGCATCATTTTTTGCTTGCCCTTTTATAGTTCTAGCTCCTCTTGTTAATTCCGTATTACTTTCGTGGATTTTGATTGGCTTTTATCTCTTTTTTATAAGCTCTTTTGCTCCTTTAGGATTGATTGCGGTTAGCGGAGTTTCAAGAGGAAATGTCAAAGGTCAGATGGCGGCATTTCATGCTTTTTTAATGATGGTTTTTGGTTTTAGTATAGGACCTCAATTAACAGCTTTTTTTACCGACTTTATATTTATGGATTCTATGAAACTTGGATGGGCTATTTCCTTAACAGCGGCATTAACTCTTCCATTGTCAGGTTTATTCTTTTGGTTCTCATTATCTAAATACAGGTCCGCAGTAAAAGTACTACAACTTAATTAAGACCTGGCTCATACATTAAATACTTGTCCAGGGTAATTACTTTTATTACGATACCTTATAATTATCATCTTATTTAAAATATGGGGCTATAGCTCAGCTGGGAGAGCGCTTGCGTGGCACGCAAGAGGTCGGCGGTTCGATCCCGCCTAGCTCCACCAAATTTAGATTATATTTGATCTTTATTGAATAAGACTATTTAATAAATATATGAGAAAAGCTTTTAAATGGTTTGCTTCTTTATCAATAGTTTTCATTGCTGTCTTTGTCTATACAGGAACATACCTTGATATTCCAAGAAAAGAATTAGAAGCTAAATATGCCTCAGGAACTTCTCAATTCCTGAATTTACCTGATGGAACTAGAATACATTACCGTGATGAAGGTAAATTTAATGCTCCAGTTATCTTATTAGTACATGGAACTAATGGTTCTTTATTAAATTTTGAGAGACTAGTGCCTTATTTAATGGATAACTTTAGGCTTGTGAGTTTAGATCTACCTGGGTTTGGGCTTACAGGGGCTATCCCTTCTAAAGATTACTCTATAAGTAAGTTTATGGATATTATTTCCGAAGTAACTAACCACCTTGGAATAGATGTATTTTCTATTGCAGGTAATTCTATGGGAGGTCATGTCGCTTGGAGATATGCAATTGATTATCCAGATAAGATAGAGAACTTAATACTTATAGCTTCAGGAGGTGTAAGAATAGAAGAAGACATAGCAAAACTTGAACAAGCTAAAGATAATTCACCCATTGTTTGGAGATTAATGAATTCTAGTTTAATAAGAAAAATTCTTACATTTTATACACCTAAATTTTTTGCTACACAGGGCCTTAAAACTGCTGTTTTTGATCCCGATGTAGTTACACAAGAGTTAGCTAGCCAATTTCATGATTTAGCCTTATTAGAAGGATCACGAGAAGCAATTCTATCTATGATGCGAAGTAGACATAGGATTAAAGAGCCTAAGATTTTAAGTAATATTACTGCTCCCACTCTTTTAATACACGGCGAAAAAGATAATATAATAAATGTTAAAAACTCTCGTTATTTTAAAGAAAATATAACTGACATAGAAATAAAAATTTATTCATCCATAGGACACTTGCCTATGTATGAAGATCCAAAAATGACTGCTAATGATATTAAAAACTTTATTCAAAAACCCTTAACTCAATAATTTCTGATTCTAATTTCTCTTTAGGAGTTACCCCATCAGTAATTTTTTTTGTTTTTGTTTCTATAGTTTAATATTCCTTGTAGGATTAATTGTCTTTGCTGACCAGCTCAGCTATTCTTAATTATTATGAAATCATTATTCTTAATAGTTTTTTTGATATCTATATTTTTATATCTCCCTTATTTATATAAAACTATGAGACTAAAAAAAATATGTCAGTCTGATATACCTAAAACAGGTTCTTGGGCTAATTTAGAAGATGGTAATATTTATTATAGATGGTTTCTACCTGATGATGATATTTCAAACAGTGAGGTATTAGTTTTAGTGCATGGGTTTTCAACTCCAAGTTTTGTTTGGGGAGGTCTAATAGATAATTTTTGTAAATTAGGATTCAAGGTTCTGGTTTTTGATCATTACGGAAGAGGATATTCAGAAAGACCTAAGATTAATTATGATAAAGAGCTGTATGTAAGATCTCTTAGAGGTTTATTGGAAAACCAAAATGTAAATCAGAAAGTTCATCTTATTGGTTATTCTATGGGTGGTCCCATAGTAGGATATTTTGCCGAGAAGTATCCTGACCTAACAAAATCAATTTCACTTATAGCTCCAGCTGGTTTCAGGCATAAAATGTCTGGAGTAAATAATTGGACTATAAAACCTATTATAGGAGAGTGGTTTTGGCATGTATTTAGTAACAAAATTTATGGCGTTGGAAGAATGTCAGAAACTGTCTATAGTGATGACCCTCTATCAATAAACGAAGAAGAATTTCTGAGTAATTTTAAGAAACAATTAGTATTTAAAGGATTCCCAGAATCTTTACTTTCTACAGTTAGGTGTTTTGATTTATTTGATTGCAGAAGAATGTATAAAAAACTAGGACAATTAAATATTCCTACTTTTGTAGTTTGGGGAAAAAAGGATGGTGTCGTGCCTTATAAAGGTAGTAAAAACTTAGAAGAATGTATACCTCACGTAAAATTACTTGCAATAGAAGAAGGCACGCATGACATAACCTATAGGCAGCCTACAGAGGTAGGTTATGGAATTAAAAACTTCCTAATTTCAAATATCTGAAACGAGAGTTATTAATTCAAATTAAATACATTTGGAAAGGTTTTTATTTCTATTTTAAATTATAAACTTCAACAGCTTTAAATTTTTTTCATGCTATGAGGACCGTCATCTTTGATCTTTGTTTAGTAAATCTGTTTAAATAGATGAATGAAAATATTATTGATGACTTTTAGTTTTCTTATAACTATTGAAATTTTTGCAAATATAGAGGATGAAGAAGATATTTTTAGTCGTAGTGTTTCAGAGTACCAAAAAGCAGATCATTTACTTGGATGGATTGATTCAAGAAGCAAGCAATCTCTTAATGGGGCCTGGCATTATATTGTTGATCCAATGGATATTGGTTTGCCCGAATCTTTCTTTGGGGGGTTCCCTAAAAACAAGGTCCAAAAAGATGGAATGGAGTTAATTGAATATAACTTTGAAAAAGCGAAGCAATTACAAGTCCCAGGTGCATGGAATTCTCAAGATGAAAAACTCTTTTTTTACAGAGGATCTGTTTGGCTTTATAAAAAATTTACTTTTAGTTACAAAGATGATTCATTAACTCATTTATATTTTGGAGGAAGTAATTTTAGAACTAAAGTTTTTCTAAATGGTCATTCCGTTGGGGAATTTATCGGTGGTTATGTTCCTTTTAATTTTGAGGTAAGCGACTATCTTGAAGAAGGAGAAAATTTTCTTATTGTTCAAGTAAATAATTCATTAAACGAATCCACTATACCAACACAAAGAACAGATTGGTGGCCTTATGGAGGCCTTATCGATGATGTTTATCTTGTTTCTACGCCAGATAAATTCATAAATAATGTTTTTTTTCGGCTGGTTGATCATGAGACAGGAAGAGTTGAAATTAAAGCTCAAGGATCGTCTGACCAACGGGACTCTAGACTTAAAGTATCAATTCCTGAATTAGGTTTTATAAAGACCTTTAAATTCAATCAAAATAATTTTATATCTGATGGTTTTAATATTAATCCAAAATTATGGACCCCAGAAGAGCCAAAGCTTTATAATATTATTGTTTCAACTCAACATGATTCAATCTCAGACAGTATTGGTTTTAGGACTATAGAGACTGAAGGAAAGAAAATATTACTGAACGGAAAACCTATCAAATTGAAGGGGATTTCTATGCATTCAGAACCGATTGGTATACCAGGACCAGCCTATTCATTAGATCATTTTAAAAATCTCCTTAAAACTGCAAAAAGTTTAAATACTAATTTTGTAAGAGCTGCCCACTATCCATATTCTAGACAACTTGCAAAAGTAGCTGACTCTATAGGACTAATGTTATGGGAAGAAATACCAGTTTATTGGAATATTGATTGGAATAACCCTGGAACTTTAGATATTGCCATCGAGCAGATTACAAGACTGATACAGAGGGACTGGAATAGGGGTTCAGTAATTGTTTGGTCAGTGGCTAATGAAACTCCTTTCTCATCTTTAAGAATGAACTTTCTTGGAGAAGTAATTAGCAAGGTAAGAGACCTAGATAGTTCAAGACTTACAACTGCAGCTTTGTTGTCAGGAGATAGAGGAGAATTTCAAGAACTAATGCTTGCCTTATGCCTATTGGGAGTAAATTCTCCTGAAGTTAGTGATAAAGAAAAGATTATTTTTAAGTCACTTCTTAGTCAGGCTGGGTTAGATTCAAAAACCAAAGTGCAATTTAAGATAGAAGTTAATGACCCTTTGGGAGAGATTGTAGATTTGATATCCTACAATGAGTACTTTGGGTGGTATTATTCATTAATCTTTGCAGATCAATTAAAGGTCAAAGAAAGTACTTTAAGGAAACTCATGTTTGATCTTATACCAACCATTGAGATTACATCAGCTTTTGACAAACCAATTCATATCTCTGAATTTGGGGCAGGTGCAAAATTTGGTTTACATAATGAAGGCAAAATTTGGTCCGAGGAATATCAAGAGCAAGTATACAAAGCCCAATTGAAAATGATTTCAAAGAATCCTCATATTCAAGGGGTCACACCTTGGATTCTCAAAGATTTTAGAGCAATGTTACGGCCATTAGCTGGCATTCAAGATTTCTACAATCGTAAAGGATTAATAGATGAAAAAGGTAATAAAAAATTAGCTTTTGATGTTTTAAAAGATTTCTATGCTGAAGAATGGGATGAGTAACTAGTTTATTGAAAAAGGTTGGTTTTTAGATGAAATCATTATTTAATAAATAGATAATTAAGCGATTTAAATTCTTTGCCTTAAGCTCAACTACATTTTTTATTCTAGTAAAATTAATACTATTTTTTTGAATAAGACTGTAATCTATATAAATGACCCTAAAAGATTACCAAATTTTAAATAGAGAAGCGTGGCAGAAATTGGCAGAGGAATATAAAGAATCTGCCAAAAAAGCTTGGAAATCAGGTCTCCCCCATTGGGGAATTTGGCATATACCTGAATTGAAACTAGAACTGTTTCCGAATGATCTGGAAGGAAAGAAATGCATTGAAATAGGTTGTGGAGCTGGATATGTTTCCTCTTGGTTGGCTAGAAGGGGTGCTGAAGTTATTGGAATTGATCCAGCTCCAAATCAGATTGAAACGGCAAGGTGTTTAGAAAAAAAATATCAATTAGGAATTGAATTTGTAGAAGCTTTTGGTGAGAAATTACCATTTCCAGATTCTTGTTTTGATTTTGCTATATCTGAATATGGTGCATCTTTATGGGCAAACCCTAATGAATGGATCCCTGAGGCAGCTAGAGTATTAAAGCCAGACTCCCAATTAGTATTCATGACAAATCATGCATTTACTATTTGTTGTGTGCCAGATGAAGAAGATGATAGTGTGCCTATTTCAGATCAATTACAACGACCTTACCTAGGGCTATTTAAAACTCAATGGAAGTCTCCTCCACACGAAATTGAATTCCATTTACCTCATGGTGAATGGATTAAACTTCTTCGTGATAATGGTTTTATTATTGAACGTCTCTTAGAACTCGGTGCTCCTCCAAAATCCAAAACTAGATATCCTTGGGCAGATGCTGAATGGGCTAGTAAATGGCCAACTGAAGAAGTCTGGTGTGTCCGGCTTTCTGACTGATTTAATTAGTCTGTATTAGGGACCTCTTAATATAGATGCCTATAAAAAAACTATAGAATTAAATTCTAGCTCTTGGAAAAATTTTTAGAAAGTTTTCAGAATAAAAAAGTTCTTTTTTAAATTCATCATGATTTACTAGTGTTTTTTCAAATTTTCCTATTGGGTCTCGCGTACCTTCTACATGAGGATAGTCACTTGAGAAGAGGTAAAGTTTAGGATCTGAAGCATCCATTAAGGAGCCAACATTTTCATGAGCAAAAGGAGTAAAGGCCATTTGTTCTATGATTTGTTCTGAAGGTTTTCTTTTAATATCAGCTAAGTTTTTATCAACTTTACTCCAAGTTTTAACTACATAATCTAATCTTTGTAACATTTCAGGAACCCAACTAGCTCCAAGTTCTACGCTGGCGCCTCTAAGGTTTGGATATCTTTCAAATACTCCATCCAAAATCATCATAGATATAAAAGTTTCAGGTCCTTGATGCATGACCACCATGTCTTTTGCTCTTACGTTTTCTCCACCACCCATCCAATCTTTACTGGGAGGTTTTCCGTTATCACTCCAACTTTTATCAAGTTGAAGGGGTGACCCACCTACATGTATCAAGAAAGGCATACCTTCGGCAGATAGTTTTTGCCAAAACATATCTAGGGCAGTATGCCCGGGGGATCTATCTCCACAAGCATAATGTGGTATCCATATAGCTTCTAAGCCGGATTGAATTGCAAAGTCTAACTCAATCATTGCCAATTCTGGTTCATGCAAGGGTATTACACCTACGCCCATAAGTCTTGGATCTTCAGAACAGAAGTCTGACATCGCTCTGTTATGAGCTCTTGTGGCACCGTAACGTAATTCTGGAGTTATTTTAAGATTTTGCCTATCAACATATTTAGCTTTTCCTCTTAAATCTCTAAAAGGTGTAACTACACTGTGAGTTGCAAATACTAATTGTTTTTTAAAACCAAGCAAGTCCATGGCTTTACTTCTGTCTGCTCGATCAAAAGCTCCTAGAGCTTGAATTTCTTTGGATTCCTCAATTAATTTATCACCTAAAGCTATCTGTGCATCTATGTGTTCTTTTGTGTGTTTTCCACCATTACTGATTATTTGTTCAACCTCTTCATCAGTTACTAAGCTTGCCTTGTAGTTTACCGGCGGTATAAGGTCTTTGAATTCTTTGTCGGCGTAATCAATTATAAAATTAGGCAGTTCCATGACATGGCTATCAGCATCATAGTAAGCTCTATCTTTGGGTGCATAGGTCATAATATCTCCAAAAGTTTTAACTTATCTTATCACCATTCTCTTTATTTAATCCAAATCTAACAGCTTAATAAAATAGAATAATCTTTTTTTTTCTACTAGAGATTAGTTTAGGTAGTAACTGTTCTTAATTTCCAAACTAAAAGCACATCTTCCTTAGATGTTTTACAGTAAGGATGCTAAATACTAAAAGTTTGTTTTATGCCTTGAATGACGAACTCAATTGCTAATGCTCCAAGAAGTAACCCAAAAGTTCTTTGAATGACACTTAGGACGGATGAAGGTAATTTTTTAGCCATTTTACCAGATAGCCACAAAGATAATGCTGATAAGAGAATGAGGATAATAATTGGACTAAATCCTATTAAGTGAGCGTTTATAGATTCACACTTTTCTGAAAGAAGCATAACAATGGTAATTGCACCTGGTCCTGCTATAAGAGGGGTAGCAAGAGGAAATGTAGCAAGAGAGGATAATGCATCATCGTCAATTGCTTTTTCCGCTGTATCCTTTCTTCTTTGTTGCCTTTGCTCAAAAACCATTTGATACGCAATGATCATTAAGAACATTCCCCCTACAATTCTAAAAGAATTTATGCTAACACCCATCAATTCAAGGACCTGGCTACCAAATAGCCAAAAAAGTAATAAAATAATGAATGCAGTCATGCTACTTCTAAAGCACAGAGTCTTTAGATCCTTTTTATTTAAGTACTGAGTAAAAGATGCAAATATTGGTAATAAAGAGATAGGATCAATAGCAACAAAGATCAATACAAAGTTTTCTAAAAAAAGGTTCAACATTATTTTTAACTACTATTTAGTTTTTAGGTCATTTAAAAAAAGAGGCATCTTATAGTAATAGATGAATAACACTATCTTTATTAGTAAAATAATTTCTATTCCAAATATAGAGAACAAATGAAAAATTGTATTTGGCTCAGAATTCTTATTTGTTTAATTCTTTAAATTAAAACCAAATTGGAAAAATAGATAAATTTGTTATACCTTGTATTGAAATGATGTAAATAAATAATGAAAAGAAATTGGAATGAAGTAAGAAAAGAAGTTAAAGATTTTGTTGAGATGGAAGTTTATCCAGCTGAGCCTATTCTGCAGAAAAGGGATGATACATCAAAAAAGAAAATGTCTGAGTTAATGCAGCTTGCAAAAGATAAATCTTTATGGGCTTTAGGTCATCCAGAAGACATAGGTGGTCAGGGTATGCCATTTATGGAGTACGTCTATATAAATGAGGTAGTCGGAAGGTCAACAAGTGCCATGGCTGCTCTTGGTACTCATTCTCTTCAGGACTCTATTATGCTTAGGGAGTTTGCCTCCAAGGATTGGAGAGACCAATATTTAGAACCTCTAGTAGCAGGAGAAATTTTTCCTAGCTTTGGTATGACAGAACCTGATATTTCAAGTTCAGACCCTACACAACTGCAGACAAAAGCAGTTTTGGAAGGGAATGAGTGGGTTATCAACGGCAGGAAATGGTTTACTAGCGGTGCTGCTGGTGCAACTTATACTACAGTTATGTGCAGAACAGAGCTTGATGTACCAAGTCATGGTGCCTTTAGCATGATTATTGTTCCTACTGATAATCCAGGATATAAGATTATTAGAGAAACACCTGTTTTAGGGATAGAAGGAGGTCATGGAGGTCATTATGAAGTTGAGTATGATAATGTAAGAGTTCCTGAAGAGAACATTCTTGGTCCAAGAGGGCAGGGATTTTTAATTGCTCAAAGAAGGCTAGGTCCAGGAAGAATTTTTCATTGTATGAGATGGCTAGGCCAGGCACAGAGAGCTTTTGATTTAATGTGCTACCGTCTACATGAAAGGGAAGCATTTGGTTCACCTTTAGCTGATAAACAATTATTACAAAAATTTGTTTTTGATAGCGCCTGTGAAATACAAGCTAGCAGGCAGCTAACTTTAGATGCAGCCAAGCGAATTGACGAAGGAGATGATGCAAGGGTTGAAATAGGTATGATCAAGGTTGTTGGAGCTAAAATGCTACATAACGTGATAGATAGAGCAATACAAGTTCATGGAGCTAAAGGCTTAACTGACGACACTCCTTTAAGTTTAATGTATAGGCATGCTAGGGAAGCCAGAGTTTATGATGGTCCAGATGAAGTTCATATTCAATCGGTTGCAAGAAGAATTCTTAAAAATTATCAGCATAATGGAGTTGGGTGGGATTTTGGTGAAAGAGATGCTAACTTAAATAATTAGTATTTTTAATATTCAAAAAAAATTTAAAGGTAGAAATATGAAGAAGTTTTTGAAAAGGATAGGTTATTTTTTAGGATTTGTATTTGTGTTATGCGGCATATATTTAGGAAATCTATTTCTTATGAAGCCTTTTTCTATAGATCATTATTTAGCGAAAGAAATGCTCTTATCTTTTATAGATTCTCCAGAGTATTTAACTTATTTAGGAGTAATTGATGATTTAAATTTTTTAACGCGACATCAATCTAAATTATCTATCGAGGGTTTAGATGATATTTCTAAAAACTTAGATGAAGACAAAGAAGTCAGAAAGATGCTCTTAAGTTACGATAATAGTTCGCTCTCTAAAGATCAGGTTATAACTAAGAAAATTGCTCTTTTTGATTTAGAGAATAAGATTGAACAGTCTCAAGATTTTCCATATCACAGCTATCCATTAAATCAGATAGGGGGTATGCATTTGAACGCTGTTGAGTTTATGACAGACATACATCCTATAAGGAATGTAAGCGAAGCTTACGCTTATATAGATCGTCTAAATTTATTTAATGATACTTTTGATGCTACATTAGAGATTCTAAAGGCCCAAAAAAATGCAGATATTTTTCCTCCAAGATTTGTGTTTGAACATGTAATAAGGCAATTAAATGATTTCTTGAACTACAAGGATCTAGACAATCCTCTTTATTCTGTTTTTGTAAAAAAAGTTGACAAGTTAGGCTTAAAAAAATCTGTCAATGATGAACTTAAAAATAATTTAAAGAAAGCATTAAATGAAAGCGTTAGACCTGGGTTTACTTCACTTCTTAACTTCATGGAATCGTCTTTACCTATGGCTAACCCTCACGATGGAGTATGGTCTTTGCCTAATGGAGATGACTTTTATGCCTTGAGATTAAAAGTTTATACAACTACTGATTATTCTGCCCAAGAGATTCATGATATTGGAAAGGGAGAAGTAAAAAGAATAACTTCTAGAATGCAAAACATTTTAAATCAATTGGGGTATAAGGATTTTAAAAGTGTTGGTTATATGATGAATACTTTGAATGAAGATCCTAAATTTTTATATGATGATACTGAAAACAGGAAAGAGATAGTTGTAGCTGACTATAATTCTATTGTCGAAGAAACATGGGTAGCAGTAAAAGATTATTTTCATTCTCTACCAGAATCAAAACTAGTGGTTAAAGCTGTACCAGAATATTCAGAACAGAATCAAGCTGGGGGTTATTATATGTCTCCCGCTTTGGATGGAAGCAGGCCAGGAGTGTTTTATGCAAATTTATATGACATTAAACAAACTCCTACTTATAGTATGAGGACATTAGCCTTCCACGAAGGAATTCCTGGGCACCATCTTCAGATAGCCCATAATCTAGAAAATAATAATTTATCTCTATTTAGAAAATTTGGTTATAGAACATCTGCTTTATCTGAAGGTTGGGCGCTATATTCTGAGAGACTAGCTCTAGAAATTGGTTTAGCGAATGATCCATATGACGAGTTAGGCGTTTTGCAAAGCGAGTTGTTTAGAGCTGTACGTCTAGTTGTAGATACTGGGATGCATTATAAGCGCTGGACTAGGGAAGAGGCTATGGACTATATGAAATCAATTACAGGAATGTCCGATACTGAAGTTGTAACAGAAATAGAAAGATATATTGTATGGCCTGGTCAAGCATGTAGTTACAAAGTAGGTATGCTTAAAATACTAGAGTTAAGAGAATTAGCAAAAAAAGACTTAGGAGAAAGATTTGATATTAAGGACTTTCATTCTTTAGTTTTAGATCATGGATCTCCACCATTGTTTATAGTTGAAGAATTAATGCAAGAGAGCTTGCGCTAAAAGAAGAAGGTAATAGAAAGAATAATGACGGCTGAATAAACCGCCATTACTTCTTTAAGAATTCTTAAAATTCTTTAACTAAACTTAATCCTATTGTGGTTGGATCAATTGGAACATCAAATTCAAAGCTATTGGGCAAGATTCCTTTTAAGCTTGAATTATCAATATTGGTTACTTTTGCTTTAGATTCAATTTTAAATTTTCTAATATCTAAATTTAGAATTATTTGATCTGATAATGCCCAATCAAAGCCAATTTGAAATACTAGATCAGTAGATCTTCCAATATCTAGGGAAGATCCTTCTAAAGGGCCTACAGTCTCTTCTTTAAAGAAAAAGGTGTGATTTAACCCTATGCCAATATAGCTCCTAAATTTAGAATCTGGATTGAAATAATATTGCGCTGTTATAGTAGGAGGTAAATGTTTAGCGGATGCTATTTTTAAACCAGTGCCCAATGCTTTATCAAATATCTCGTGTTCAAAAGGAAGTCCTGCTAGAACTTCTATTCCTAAATTATCAGTTATCAGATAAGCAAATGTAGCTGTAAGGTTAGATTTGTCATCTACATCGACAATACTTCCATTATTAGAAGCTGGGTTAATGTTTGTATATCCAGCTCGAACAATCCAATCTCCCTTTTCTACAGCATAAATACTTCCTGAAAGTAGTATTAAAATAAATAATAACGTTTTTGTTATTAAGCTAATTTTTTGCATTTTATATTCTCCTTAAAAAATTCAAGGAGAGCGACTCTAATGAATAATTCCTAATTAATAGGGATATCACATTCTTAAACCACCTTGCCAGATATGGTAGGTTGGTGAGAGCTTCACTCTACTCTTGATGCAATTAATAAAAAAAAACCCGCCAGCTTTCGCTAAACAGGTCAATAAATGAATTTCCTTATTTAGCTGAATTTATAAAGCACCCGCAAGCTGGTTCAAATCGGTGCTGAGATCATTATATGTATGAATATACTTTTAGCAATATGTATTTCCCCTTTCTTTTTTTTATTAATCTTTTAATATATATTTTTAAATATATATCTTTAACTATTAATAGATAAAGAAATTTAAATGACATTAAGACAAGAAGGCTGGGAAATACATCCTGATGAATTTATATCTAGGGCTAAAAAGTTACAGCCTTTATTAAAGGAAAGAGCCCAGAAGACAAGAGAAGATAGAAGGGTGTCCAAAGAAACTATACAAGATCTGAAGGATGCAGAATTTTTTAGGATGATGAGACCAAAGAAATGGGGTGGTTATGAAATGAATCCTAAGTACTTCTACGATGTTGTTTTTGAAATTTCCCGCGTCTGTCCTTCAACTGGATGGGTACTTAGTGTAGTTGGAGTCCATGATTGGCAAATGGCATTATTGGATGATCAAGCAGCTAATGATGTTTGGGGTGAAGATTTAGATACTTTGGTTTGTTCATCTTATATGCCAACAGGAAAAACAACTCCTACTGATGGTGGAGTAATCTTTAATGGGACTTGGAACTTTAGTTCAGGTTGCGATCACGCTAAATGGGCTTTTCTTGGTGGAATGATGGCAGCAGGAGAGGGTCCAGTTGACTTAGGGGATATAAAATCTTTTTTAGTTCCCTCTACTGATTTTGAAATTATAGATGATTGGCATACAACGGGTCTGCAAGGTTCAGGTAGTAAAACAATAGTTGTTAAAGATGCCTTTGTTCCATCCTATAGAATCCATGGATTTAAAGAAGGATATGAATGTAACAGCCCTGGCAACAAAATAAATAAATCTCCAATTTTTAAATTACCATTCGGTCAGGTTTTTGTAAGAGCTGTCTCTATGCCCAGTGTTGGCACTGCTCAAGGAGCATTAGATGCTTATTGCGAATATAATAAGTCGCGTTTAAGCAGTACTGGTGTTCCAGCCTCTACCAATCCTGCGAGTCTTCATGCTGCCACTGTTACAAATAGCGCTATAAGGTCAGCTATTTTAAAAATGCATGATGCTTATGACAGCCTTCTAGGTTATGTAGATACAAAAAAAGATTTTCCTGATCATGTAAGGGCGGAATATAGATATGATGCAGCTGAGGCAGTAACGTCATGTGTCTCAGCTGTCCAAGATTTATTATCTAACTCAGGCGGTAGAGCCATTCATCAAGGAAATGCCGTCAATGATTTTTTACAAGATATGCAAGCTTTCAGGCAGCATGCTGCTAATCAGCCACATGCACTAGATGTAAATTTAGGGTCAGTACTTTTTGGTGAACCTAATTCAGATCATTTTTCATAGTTCCAATCAATAAATTTTTTCAAAACTACCATCAAAGTTTAGGTGGTTTTTTTAATGTTATGTATAATAAATTATAGAACTATAAGTTCCGTAATTTCTTTAAAGGAGGACACCAAATGTTAAAATCTATAAAAATTTTCTTTTTCTATTTATTTAGTTTTAATTTTATTTATTTATTACCTCTTCTTTATACAAATTTTTTATTTGCAGATGAGCAGGATGAGTCTTTACTGTCTATTGAAGAAGTAATAGTGACAGCTAGAAAAAAGTCTGAGAATCTTCAATCCGTCCCTGTTTCTATTACAGCCCTGACTGCCAGTCAAATAGAAGATAGTTTTTTACCCGATATTAATAGTTTAGATCAACTTGTTCCAAATCTAAGTATGACAACTAGTACTGAAGGAAGCGGATCAACTGTTCAAGCTTTCATTAGAGGAATTGGAGAAGCAGATTTTGCACCTGTCTTGGATCCTGGCGTAGGCATATATGTCGATGGAGTTTATTTAGCTAGAACCATGGGATCTAACTTAGAATTTAATGACATTGAAAGAATATCCGTTCTAAGAGGTCCGCAAGGAACTTTGTATGGAAGAAACACAATAGGAGGTGCAATAAACATAGTCACTAGAGAACCTTCAGGGAATGCTCCAAGTAAAATATCTATTACAACCGGAGAATATGGATATATAGGATTTTCTGGTTATAGTGAAGCTTCACTAAGTGAATCAACTTCAGCAAGCATTGCAGTTTTATCTAAACAATCAGATGGGTGGCAAAAAAGGGATAATGCAGATAATGGCGGAAATCATGACATGATGGGCGCAAGAGCCCATTTAGTTTATGTATCTGATGATAATTTTAAATCTCATTTAATTTTTGACACAACTACACAAGATCAACAAACACAACCAAATGTCTTAGCTGATTTTGATGGAACTCAAATATTTCCTAGTTTTTATAATGGCTTTGTAGCTTCGATGACAGGTTCTGTTTGCTGCACACCAAATAAAGATATAGATAGGAGCTCAAATTCAAATCTAACTAAAGATGAAGTAGATACTTTTGGCTTTAGTTGGACAAATTCATGGGATTTAGGCTCAAGTAATTTTAAATCAATAACAGGTTATAGAGACTTAGAATCAGAGCAGTTTCGAGATAGTGACAATAGCCCTTTACCTTTTTTTAGTGTAGGAACTCAGATAGAGCATGATCAAATAAGTCAAGAGTTTATATTATCTGGAAATAGCAATAATGACTCCCTAGAATGGGTATTAGGAGCTTATTATTTTCAAGAAGATACTTTTCATGGCACAGATGTAACGGTAGGTGAGGGCCTCTTTCAATCTCTATCCTCTTTACCTTTTTCTATAACTTTATTTCCAGGAGGTCCCCCGCTAGCCTTCTTAGCTATTCCATTTGATTTATCTCTTAGGTATGACAGAAATCAAAAGGTCACTAGTAAAGCTGTTTATGCCCATTCAATTTATAGAATGTCAGATAATTTACGGTTAACTTTAGCAGCTAGATATACTAAAGATGAAAAAGAAATGTCTATGTTTACTTTAAAAAGGGCAAGTCAAGTACCTATTATTGCGCCAGGTCCTACAGATGAAGAGAGTTGCGGAGATGTAAGAATGCAAGGCAAAGGAAGTATTTATAATTGCTCTAATTCTTGGTCTGAGTTTTCACCTAAAATTGGCATAGATTATCAAGTAAATGATGATGTAATGACTTACTTTCATGTTTCTAAAGGCTTTAGGAGTGGTGTTTTCAATGCTAGGCCTCTAGCCCCAAATGAAGTTTCTTCTGCTGAACCAGAAACCCTTACAAGCTATGAAGTAGGCTTTAAATCACAATGGCATGATAATCGTTTTCAATTAAATGGTTCTATATTTAATCAAGAATATGAAAATCAACAATTTCTAGTGAATAGAAGTTCTGATTCAGCTGCAGGCGCCTTAGCCTTAATAGTAGAAAATGCGGCAGAATCCAGTGCTCTGGGCTTTGAATTAGACTTTCTTGCATTGATTAATAATTCTTTAACCTTTAGGGGTGGTATAAGTCATATAGATCCAGAATATGATTCTTTTCAAGAGCGAATCCCAGACCCTAACAATCCTGGTTCAAGCATCTTAAATGATGTGAGTGATAGACCTTTTAGGTATTCTCCAGATTGGACTGCTAATTTAGGCCTAGAGTACTCCGTACCAATTGTATCAACAGGAGGCACTCTTAGACTTCATTCTCATTTAGCATACAAAGGTCAAGTTTATTATTCTTTTGATAGAGCTGCTAGTTCCTTTGATCTTTTTGATGTAGACGGGTTTACCACTGTAAATGCTGGTTTAACTTATATATCTTCTGATCAAAAATGGGAAATTTCAGCTTATGGAAAAAATCTATCTGACAAAAGATCTATCATAGGAGGATTTGGAGTTGACGCATTTGGTTCTACTGACGTTAGATATTCTGATCCTAGAATTATGTATCTGAGCTTTAAATACGTTACAGATTAAAATTAAATAACATAATTTCTGAAGCCTTTTAATAAATTAGAAAGTATGGATATAAATAAACGTATTCAAGTACTAGAAGACATAGAAGAAATTAAAAATTTAAAGTCTAGATATTTGAATGCTTGCGATGATCAAGATCCAGATAAAGCCATGAATTGTTTTGCCTCCGGTAAGATAATTATAGATATGGGGCATGTAGGTTTCTTTGAAACTAGAGAAAGTTTTGCGGAATTATATAAATCCGCTGGATGCCATGATTATATTATGGATCTTCATCATGGTTCAAATCCAGAAATTAAAGTCATAGATGACAATGCAAAGGGTCTTTGGGGGCTAAATTATAGAAATATTAATCTTCTAAATAAAACGGCAACGCTTATTAGCGCTTTTTATCATGATCAATACAAAAGAATAAATAATGAATGGAAAATAGTCTCAAGTATAACTGAATATAAATCAGCTCTTCACTTAGATTACTCTGAGGATGTTCTTAAAACAATCATTGCTGATAAGTCTACAGCAGGCTCAGTAAAATATAGCTAATTAAAATTAATTAACAAAAATATGACTTCAAAAAAAAATAGAATAATTCTAGTAACGGGTGCAAGTAGAGGAGTTGGAAAGGGCGTAGCACTTGGCTTATCAGAAAAAGGGGATACTGTCATAATAACTGGACGCTCATTAAAAAAAGGAACTTCGGTTAGTCAATTTGGTCTTAATCTTGATAGTAGCTTAGAGGTTACAGCAGAAGAGATAAACAGAAAAGGAGCTCAAGCAATAACCTATCAAATTGATCAAAACAACGATGAAGAAGTTAAGAAGTTAGTAGAAATGGTTAAATCCGAATATGGAAGATTGGACATCTTAGTGCACGCCTCTTGCCAAATACATGATGATTTAGTGAAACCACTTCCTTTTTGGGAGAAATCTAAAGATATGTGGTCGTTAGTTGATGTAGGACTTAGATCTAATTATATATTATCTTATTATGCAGCTCCTTTAATGATTGAACAAAATGAAGGTCTTATTGTCCATATCTCTTCACATGGAGCAAGGTGTTATATGCATGGTCCAGCTTATGGAGCTCAAAAAGCTGGGATGGATAAGATGTCTTTCGATATGGCTAGTGATTTAGAATCTTTTAATGTTGCTTCAATATCTTTATGGTCAGGAATAGTTTTGGATGAAAAAACTGAGTTAGTAAGCGAAAGTCAAGATGATACATATAAGGAGTTTTTAAAAGGAGGCGCTAGTCAACTATACGCTGGTTTTGTTATAGATGCTTTATCAAAAGACAAAGAGTATATGAGACACTCAGGTAAGGTTTTGATTATGCAAGAATTAGGTGAGCTTTATGGTGTAGAAGATATTGAAGGAAGAAGTCCAATTAGTGATAGAGCTACTCTCGGTGGTCCGAAAGACTTTGAGCCAGCTAAAGTTTTTTAATTTTTTGCAGTAAGTTATATAATTAGTTTTATTTGGGTCTGTAGCTCACTTGGATAGAGTATCTGGCTTCGAACCAGAGGGTAGCAGGTTCGAATCCTGCCAGGCCCGCCAAAATCTTTAAAAAAATTTTAGGGAACTCAAAAAAAATCTGATAATGTAATAGACAGGGTGTCCCCACTGAGTCTTAAAACAAGGGAAGACTTAGGTGCGGTTTGTTTAATTATCCCTTAAAGGAGGTGGTCTAAAATTAGTATTTATATAATAGCAGGAACGACAGGAGGTGCCTTCTGACACGGGGTTTCCCCCGGTTCCGGCTGCCAATTTTTTAATATAAGGCAGTTGAAGTGGAGTTGCGATACTCCCTTTGGGAAGCCCCGCATATAGCGGGGCTTTTTTTAGTTATAATGGCATTCTAATTAATATAAAATTATGAGTTCTCAACAAAACAACTCTTCAGTTACTCTAAATACCTTAAATAATATGAAGGAAAGAGGCGAAAAGATCTGTTGCCTAACAGCTTATGACTCTACTTTTTCTAATATCCTCAGTAACTCAGGTGTGGACGTTATTTTAGTGGGCGATTCTTTGGGAATGGTACTTCAAGGTCATGATAGTACTCTGCCAGTTACAATGGATGACATAATTTATCATATTGGGAATGTAAAAAGAGCAGGCCCTCGATCTTTAATAATGGGTGATATGCCTTTCATGAGCTATGCTTCAGAAGAGCAAACATTAAAAAACGCAGCTCAATTAATGCAAGCAGGTGCACACTGCATAAAATTAGAAGGAAATTCATGGATTAGTAAATCTACATTTTTACTTTCTGAAAGAGGGATACCCGTATGCGCGCATATGGGTCTGACACCTCAATCTGTAAATCGGATAGGTGGTTATATAGTTCAAGGAAGAGATCCAAAAAAGGCTGATGATATTCTTAAAGAAGCTTTAATTCTTCAAGATGCAGGAGCAAGTATGTTGCTATTGGAATGTGTTCCTCAAAAGCTAGCTAAAAGAATAACAGAGAACTTAGATATACCTGTTATTGGAATTGGTGCAGGAGTAGATGTAGATGGGCAAATAATGGTTATTTATGATTTATTGGGAATAACTCAAATGGAATCACCACCTAAGTTTGTTAAAAACTTTTTAGATGAGACTTCTGGAGGAGTAGAATCAGCTGTACGGTTATATGTTGAAAGTGTAAAAGATAAATCTTTCCCAGCTGAAATTCATTCTTTTAATTAATGATTCAAGTATCTTCTATAAGTGAATTAAATAATTCTTTGAATTTATTAAAAAAAAGTCGTGAATCAATTGCCTTAGTGCCTACTATGGGAAATTTACATAAAGGTCATCTTTTGCTAGTAAAAGAGGCAGAGAAATTAGCTCAGAATGTAGTAGTTAGTATTTTTGTTAACCCTCTGCAATTTGGACCAAATGAAGATTTAAGTTCTTATCCTAGAACTCTTGATCAAGATATAGTTAAACTTAAAAAAACAAACTGTAAATTAGTTTTTACTCCCTCAGAGGATCTATTCTCCCTAGATTCCTTACCTGTTATAGATGTAGGGTCTATAGGTAAAGTATTATGCGGAATTTCACGACCAATTCACTTTAATGGAGTAGCTACTATAGTTAAGGAGCTAATTAATTTATTTAATCCAGAGGTTGCTGTTTTTGGAAAAAAAGATTATCAGCAGTTTTTTATTATTAAAAAATTGGTTAGAGATTTTGATTTAAAGACTCATATCATTGGTGTTGATACGTATAGACATAGAAAAGGTTTGGCAGAGAGCTCTAGGAATCAATATCTAACTAGAGATGAATTAAAAATTGCTCCTAATTTATATACAACTTTATTAAATGCCAAAGAAGATATAGTTGAAGGAACCTTAGATTTGAATAGCATTGAAGTTAAGTCGATAAATTCCTTAAGTGCTTTAGGTTTTAAAGTTGATTATTTTAAAATTTGTTGTTCAAAGACGTTGCAAACACCTCAAGATAGAGTAAAAGATTTAGTAATTTGTGTTGCGGCGTACCTAGGTAAGACTAGATTAATAGATAATATAGAAGTCTTATAAATTAAGTTTTTGGCGGTTTACCGTCTTCAATTCTCCAACCTTCTTTGTCAAATATTCTCAAATAAGTTAGTTGTTCTTGGCTATGAGTATTTTTAATTTTTATGAAATCACCTTCCTCTGCTAAAAGGATATCTCCTGAGACAACTTCAATATCCTCTTTATGTTCTATTCCAAAGCTAGGATTGCTTCCATGACCAGCTTCATGATTAGAATATTCAATTATCTCTACTTCTCCAAAGCCTGATAGAAATACAAAAACTACTTCTGACTCTATTAGTCTATGGCCGCCTGTAGATTGCCCTGCATTTATGACAGTTTTACTTGTAATAAGCTTTCTTAATATATCATTTGTCCATGAAGTATATGACGGGTTTTCTTTTGTTATTTGATCCCCAACTGAGAAGTTATTAAATTTTTTAGCCATATCTAAATGTACCTTTAAAAAAATAGGATTGTACAGGTAATTTTAAAATTACAAACTTTTCATTCTAATAATATTTACTCTTCACTTACTTGTAATATTAGTTTCCCATCATTTTCCCCAGTAAAAAGCATGTTTACAGTAGATAAAGCATTTTCTAAACCTTGTTGGATGTCTACTTTATACTGAATTTTCCCCTCTTGAATCCATTGTGCTAATTCAATAGATGCTTTTTCCCAATCTTCGATGAAATCTGAAACAATGAAACCTTCTACTTTTACTCTCTTCATTAAAATATTTCTATACATGTAGGGACCTGGTACAGGCTTATCTTCATTGTACATAGATATTAGCCCACAAACAGATACACGAGCACTTTGGTTTACAACTGTTAAGACGGCATCAAGAATTTCTCCGCCTGTATTATCAAAATAAATATCTACACCTTCTGGACATAATTCTTTTAATTTATCTAGGACGTTCTCTTCTTTATAATTTATAACTCCATCAAAACCTATGTCTTTAAGCCAGTTACATTTTTCATTTGAGCCTGTAATGCCTATGACCTTGCATCCTTTAATTTTTCCTATTTGCCCCACTACAGAACCAACTGCTCCTGCAGCAGTAGATACAACCAATGTTTCTCCAGGTTGAGGATTAGTAATATTTAGAAGCCCGAAATAAGCAGTATAGCCTGTAAACCCGGCAGCGCTCATATAAGAAGTCAAAGGTAGGTTTCTTTTTTCAGGAAGGGGTGAAGTTTCTGCCGGAGTGACAATGGCAAAATCTTGCCATCCACAAGTAAAAGCAGATACATATTCACCTACTGTTAACTCAGGAGAATTACTTTTTATTATTTTTGCTGTGCATCCCCCTCTCATAACCTGGCCTAATTCAACAGGTGGCATATATTGATCTATGTCAGACATCCAGATTCTATTTGTCGGATCTATAGATAGGTAAATATTTTGAATTAATGCTTGTCCAGGGCCTGGTTCAGGGATCTTAGATTCTATCAGTTCTAAATCATCATTTGATATATCTCCAACAGGTCTTTTTTTAAGGATCCATTGTCTGTTATTATTTCTCATGATTTCTTAAAAAATTTATTAACGAAATACACAATATAGTTAAATCTGGCATAATTGCTATATGAAAAATAATAATTTATTAAAACAAGCTACTTTTTCTTCTATGACAGACGGAACATCTGAAGACTATACTATAATTGCTGAACATGCTATTGATCATGCTTCAAAATTACCCGATAGAGTTTTAGAACATCTAAGCATTCTTGAAGGAGATACAGGAGGCTTTGCAATAGATAGGTTGGCACATTCTTTGCAAACAGCAACTAGGGCATACAGAGATGGAAAAGATGAAGAATATGTAGTTTGTGCTTTACTCCATGACATAGGTGATACTTTAGCTTCTGCTAATCATGCTGATTTAGCTGCAACCATGTTGAAACCTTTTATATCAGATAAGAATTACTGGATTGTAAAACATCATGGAATCTTTCAAGGATACTATTTCTTTAATTATCTAGGCTTAGATAAAAATCTTAGAGACGAATTTAAAGGCCATGAATATTGGAATGACTGTGCAGAATTTTGTGCGAAGTATGATCAAAATTCTTTTGATCCTGATTACGACAACATGTCTTTAGATGAATTTAAGCCTATGGTACAAAAAGTTTTTTCTAAGCCAAAAGAATCAATTTATAAGAAAAGAGATTATTAGTCTTTTTTTTCCATCTTAAATGGATAAAATAGAATCTCTTTTTCGTAAGTTAACTTTAGAAGAAAAAGTCTCTTTACTTTCAGGTAAAGATGCTTGGCATACACCAGAAGTTGATAGACTTTCCATTCCTAGTATCAAAATGACCGATGGCCCAAATGGTGCAAGAGGAGATTCTTTATCGGGAAAAACAGCTGCATCATTTCCAGTTAGTATTTCTTTAGCCTCAACATGGAATTTAGATCTAGTAAAACAGATAGGTCATTCTTTAGGGCAAGAATCTAAAACGAAAGACGCAGATGTTTTACTTGCTCCAACTATAAATTTACATAGACATCCTCTAGGCGGGAGGCACTTTGAGTGTTTTTCCGAAGATCCATTCTTAACAGGTAAATTAGCAATATCTTATGTTTCGGGCGTTCAGGCTGAAGGGGTTGCCTGCTGCTTGAAACACTTTGTAGGTAATGATACTGAATTCGAAAGACTCTCTATTAGTTCTAATATAGATGAAAAGACTCTTAGAGAACTATATCTTCTTCCTTTTGAGATGGCTATAAAGCAAGGCGGTGCTTTGGTTGTCATGTCAGCATATAGTAAGTTAAATAATATTTTTTGTAGTTCACATGATGATTTACTCAATAAAATATTGAAAGAAGAGTGGAGTTTTCCTGGATTCGTGGTGAGTGATTGGGGAGCTGCCTTAGAGACCATAGAAAATGCAAACGGAGGATTAGATATTGAAATGCCTGGGCCAGCAAAAACTTGGGGGGAAAAACTTATTTCAGAAGTTAAAAGAGGCAAAGTAAAAGAAGAGTTAATTGATGATAAGGTTTTAAGGTTAATGCGAGTTATGAATTTTACAGGTCGAATAACTGATCAAAAGAAGAAAACTGAATCATCATTTAACAATCCGAGAGATAGAGAGTTGATAAGAAAAGCAGGTTCTGAAGGAATGGTTCTTCTTAAGAATGAAGGCATTTTGCCTTTTAAATTAAAAGAAATGAGAAGTCTTGCAGTCATTGGACCGAACTCTCTTAAGGGGCAAATACAAGGAGGAGGAAGTGCTGAGTTAAAGTCTCATTATTCTATAAATCCATTTGAAGGAATTAAGAATTATGTACCTAGTAGATTAGACTTACAATATGCAAAAGGTTGCCATATAGATAAGTATTATCCTCCAATAGGGAAGCAATTACTAAAGACACCTGGAAAAAATGAAGAAGGTTTTCAGGTAAAGTTTTTTCAAGGTGGAGACTTTAGCGGCACTCCTCTTGAAGAAGAGGTGATGAGAGGAGGAAAGTTTTGGGCCCTAAATGGCTTTGGAGTTAATGTAGCCTCGTCTTCTAACCCTCCATCTCTCTCAGTATCCTTTTCTGCTGATTTTATTCCAGATACTACAGGCCTTCATTCTTTTGATTTAACTAGTATAGGCCCATCTAGAATTAAGATAGACGGCAAAGTTTTTTTAGATAACTGGCTAGATCAGGAGCCGGGAGAATCTTTTTTTAGTTTTGGTAGTAAATTAAAAAAAGCAACTGTAGATTTAATTAAAGACAAAAGTTATTTTTTAGAGATAGAGTATAAATGGATCGGAAGATTTCCGGCAATTCAATTTGGGATGCTTCCTCCTGATTCTATAGATTTAATGGAAGAGGCTTTAAATATTTCTCGAAAAGTAGATGGTATTATTTTAGTAGTAGGTACAAATTCTGACTGGGAGACAGAAGGAATAGATAGATCGTCAATGGATTTACCTTTACAACAAAATGAGCTTATAGAAAAAATCTGTGAAGTTAACCCAAATACTGTTGTAGTCTTGAATACTGGATCACCCAATCATATGCCTTGGATTGATAAGTCTAAATGTATCTTGCAGTCTTGGTTTCCAGGTCAAGAATTTGGAAATTCACTTGCAGATATTATCTTTGGTGTAGAGAATCCCTCAGGAAAACTTCCTACAACCTTTCCAGTTTCTCTAAAAGATACTCCAGCTTTTAATTTTTATCCTGGTCAGGATTCACAAATGCAATATGGAGAAGGTGTCTACATAGGTTATAGATGGTATGAAAAAGAAGATATAAAACCATTGTTCCCCTTTGGTCATGGACTTTCATATACTGATTTTTCATATTCAGAATTTAGGATAATTCCACCACAAACTGAAGATTCAGTTATTTCTTGTGAATTTAAAATAGAGAATATTGGTCCTTTAAAAGGAAAAGAAGTGGCCCAATGTTATATCGGCAAAGAAAATAGTAGTATTGCAGGACCGGTAAAAGTTTTGAAAGCTTTTAAGAAAATAGAATTAGAACCCAAAGAAGCTAAGAAATTGATTTTTAATATTACCGAAAGAGATTTATCTTATTGGGACATAGATAAGCATAGTTGGGTTCTAGAACCTGCGAAATATATTATTTATATTGGTTCTTCTTCTGAAGATGTTCGGGGGAAACAGAGTGTTTGGTTAGGATAATTTAATCTTACGGAGTTTAAGATGGCAGAAATAGAAAATGACTTACTAAACATAAAAGATTCTTTAAAAAGAAAATTTAAAGCCGAACCTTTTTTACCAAAAAAACCTATACAAGACTTGGGACTAAGTAAAGTAGATGGACAAAGGTTCTCTTCAAAAGAATTCATGAAACAAGAATGGAATTTTATCTGGAAAAAAACCTGGCAATTAGTATGTAGAATAAGTGATCTTGAAAATAAAGGGGCTTTCTACATACATGAATTAGGAAAGGAATCTTTTTTAATAGTAAAAGGTGATGATGGAGTAATTAGAGGTTTTTATAATGTGTGTCAACATAGAGGTAATAAGTTATGTCAGGCAAGCATAGGAGCAACGGAGACTTTTACTTGTCCCTATCATGGATGGCAATGGAATAATGATGGTAGCTTAAAGTTTATATCTAGTCCTGAATTTTTTAGACAGTTTGATGAAGGTGTGCCTTATGAAGAACTGTCTCTTCCTAAAGTAAAGGTAGATTTTTGGGGTGGCTGGTTATGGATAAATATGGACTTAGATCCAAAGGGAATAGGTTTACAAGAATATCTCGGAGACTATGGTCAACATCTAGAAAGTTACGAATTTGAAAATTGGGATTTGATAGATTATCAATCTTTTGAGTGGAATGGTAATTGGAAGCATGCAGTAGATGCATTCAATGAAAGCTATCATTTTGCTTCACTTCATCCGGATATGATTCAAATATCTGAAGGCCATGATGTACCTATAGAGTTAAATGGAATTCACTCTAGGATGCTAAATTACAATGATACTGTCAGTGAAGTAGTAACAGGGGATAGAGATTCTTGGACTCCTCTTCGTTTGAAGATGATGTCTGTAAATGATGGTTATAAGGGGTCAGCTAAGGATTTGCATCTTAGCAATATTGAGATGAAAAGATCCCAGGAAGAAGACTATCCAATTTATAAACAAATGAATGATGAGCAGCTAGTGCATCAGTATCACTACCATTTTTTTCCCAATGCCACATTTACAAATAAACCAGAAAATGGTCTTGTCTTCAGGTTCAGGCCTCATGCAACAAACCCTAATAAAAGTTATTATGATTTTTTTATTCTAGTTAACAAAGTTTTTGTTGATAATAAATCTGTAAGGCCAGAGCATAAACTGCATAAAGGTAGTGCGCCAGAGGTTTATCAAGATGCCTTTGATTCAACTTTCAACGATGTTTTCTCAAATGTGCTTGCTGAGGATGCTTCCAACATGGAAACTATGCAGTGGGGTACTAAATCAGATAGTTTTACAGGAATGAACCTTTGTGACCAGGAAATCAGGATACGACATTTCCATAAAACTATAGATCAATTTATTTCAAAAGGTTAATTGCTTAAACTTTCTTAGGAACTCCAGATTCTGAGATAGCTTTATCATGATTTTTTTTAGCCTCAACTAATTCTGGTATTAATTTGTTAAGTTGATCAATGGTCCAAAGGTTATCTGTGGTGAAAGATTTAATTACAGCAGGTTGTTGCATGATCCCTAATATTCCTGCCTGTGAATGTATAATTTGAGAAGTAATGCTTTCAGCAGCATCAGAACAAAGCCACGTAACTATGGGTGCTATTTGTTCAGGGTTTTGAGTCCAGTCATCAATATTATGTTCCCTGCCTGCAGCTTCCATTAAATCCAAAGTCAATCTAGTAGCAGCTCCTGGAGAAATAGTATTCACTGTACATTTATACTTAGCAACCTCTAGGGCTAATGATCTAGAAAATCCTGCTATGCCAGCCTTGGCAGCGCCATAATTAGTTTGGCCAAAATTCCCATATAAACCTGATACTGAGGACATATTAATTATTCTGCAATTTAATTTATTATTATCTCTTATGTATTTTATTAGGGGCTTTGTACAGTTATAGTGACCTTTTAAATGTACTTCCATAATTGCATCCCAATCTGATTCTTCCATATTGTAAAGAGTTTTATCTCTTAAAATCCCAGCATTATTTACTAAAATATCTACATCATTATAGTTTTCTAATGCTGTATTAAAGATGTTTAGACCACCTTGAACTGTCCCTACAGTATCATAATTAGCTACAGAATCTCCTCCTAAACTTTTGATTTCACTGACAACTTCATCTGCTATTTTTCCACCTCCAGATCCATCTCTTTCTCCTCCAAGATCATTGACCACCACTTTCGCACCTTCTTTTGCAAAGTATAAAGATATTTCTCTACCTATACCTCTTCCTGCGCCGGTTACTATAGCTACTTTGTTATTTAAGATTCCCATTGCTTCTCCTGTAGTAATTCTATTAAGTTTAGTGCATTCTTGTTGCCTAAGAAAGTATATAAAAATTTAAAATACACTAATTAAAAGAATAAATTCTCATGTCTACTACAAATAAATCAAAAGCAAATTTTTATACTTTGTTAGTTTATAGTTTAGGAACAATTCCAGTTGGCATTAAGAATAATCTCTTAGGTAGTTTTCTTCTGGTTTATTTCAATCAAGTATTAGGACTAAGTGCACAATTAGCAGCTTCAGCAATGGCTATAGCCCTTGTAGTAGATGCAATCTCAGATCCATTAATTGGAACTTGGTCAGATAGAGTAAAAACAAAATGGGGAAGAAGGCATCCTTTTATTTATTTAGGCATAGTGCCATTTGCACTATTTTATTACCTCATTTTACAATTTCCTGATAACCTTTCTGAATCTTCATTGTTCTATAGACTCCTTTTTCTTATGATAGGTTTAAGGCTTTCTATGACCTTATATGAAGTTCCTAGAGGCGCTTTAGCGCCGGAATTAACTAAAGATTATGACCAAAGAAATCAAATATCAGGATTGAGTATGGGTTTTAGCTGGATAGGCGGAGCTGGTCTAGCTACTATAGCCTATGCTTTCTTTTTTATTGAAACTGATAATTATCAAGGAGCATCGGCTTTTTTAAGACCTCAAGCATTCCAAGAGCTAGCTTTTTGGGGAGGTCTAGGAATATTTATTACTAGTGTAATATCAAATATTGGTCTTCATAGCCAAATTCCCAATCTTTACAAACCTAGTTTAAGTAAAAATAAAAAATCTTTTTTATCTCAAGTTCTAGAGACTCTATCCAATAAATCTTGGATTGCTTTGTTTGTATCCGGTTGTTTGTATGCGCTTATAATAGGTATAACAACTAATGCAGGGATGTATAACAATATTTATTTTTGGCAATGGACTCCTTCAGACATAGCTCTATTCCCTATTGCCGCAGCAACAGGTGTTATTTTTGTTTCAATTCTTTCTGGTCTTCTAGCTAAAGGCAGAAATAAAAAAAATATAACCATATGGTTGCTCACTACGACAATATTCCTTACACCTTTGCCTATAGTTCTTAGATTAATAGATCCTTATTTTTCAGTTCAATTACTTCCTTCGAATGGCACTGATTTTCTATGGTGGATATTAATAACTCACTATGTTTTAGAAACATGTCTTGGTACCTTAGGTTTTATTTTTATTATATCTATGGCTATGGAGATAGTTGAAGATGTACAAACCAAGACAGGCAGGAGAGAAGAAGGCTTGCTTGGAACTGCAAATACTTTAGTGCAAAAATTAATAGGAGCTGGTGGAGTTTTAATTGCAGGTCTTATAATTTCTCATGTAGGATTAGATGATCCTGGATCTATAGAGTCTATGCAAGAGCCCATAAGAAATTTTGCTACCATAATGATATATACAACTATGAGCCTAGGTTTGATGGCAATTGTTGCATTACTTTTTTATGACATTGACAGAAAAAAGCATTCTAGGAATATTGATACTTTGGGTTATACAGATTAAGTATGTTTTTCTTTCCATTTTCTGATGACAACCCAACTAGTTCAAGGCCTATTATTTGTTATTGGATTATAGGAATATGCATTTTTATTTTTCTTTGGCAATTTACACTACCTGCTGAATTATCAAGATCTGCTGTTTATTCATTTGGAGTTATTCCATCCTCTTTACTAGGAGATAATTTCATATATATTCCAGCAAGTTTAACTGTAGTAACTTCTATGTTTATGCATGGCGGATGGATGCATTTATTAGGAAATATGTTATATCTTTGGATTTTCGGTGACAATATTGAGGAATCATTAGGCAGATTTAAATTTATAGTTTTCTATTCTTTATGCGGTTTAGTAGCAGCATTAACACAGTCTCTTGTAGATCCAACATCTAATATCCCTATGATAGGAGCAAGTGGAGCGATAGCAGGTGTTTTAGGGGGTTATTTAATTTTATACCCAAGGGCTAATGTTAATGTTCTTTTTTGGATCTTCATATTTATTAAGGTATTTCGCATTCCAGCTTTTATTGTATTAGGTGTTTGGATAGTAGGGCAATTTTTTGATGCAGGTGGTTCCTCATCATCAGGCGTAGCTTATTTTGCGCACATAGGTGGATTTCTTGCTGGTATTTGTTTAGTTCCTTTATTCAAGAAGCCCAGTATTCCATTATTTCAAAATGCCAATACTACTGCTTTTAGAGATACAGGCTTTAATTTAAGTAAAGATAAAAATTTTATGCAAGAATTTATAGACGAAGCAAATAAAAAAGACAAAAGATAATAAATTAAGAGGTATTTATGAAAATTTTACTAAAATCACTAGGTTATCTAGCTTTAATTTTTTTAACCGTATTAATCGTGTATTCATTAGGATTTTATTTCAATTGGTATGGAAAATTAGAAGGCCCTGGGGTATCTGTAACTGATCCTTATCCAGAAAAATTATTAGAGGCAAAGAAAATATCTCAAGCCGATATATTAGATTCACCTAAACAAATATTATTTGGAGATACCCATGTTCATACTACCTATTCAACAGATGCTTTTCTTTGGAGTCTGCCTGTCTTTAACGGAGAAGGGCCTCATCCTATTTCTGATGCGTGTGATTATGCAAGGTTCTGTTCAGCTTTAGATTTTTGGGTAACAACAGATCATGCTGAAGCATCTACTCCTAGAAAATGGTCATCTATTAAACAAGCTGTAAGAAATTGTAATGCACCTTCTGATAAGGCAGATCCTGATATGGTTACATTCCTAGGCTATGAGTGGACTCAAGTAGGGTTAGAAGCAGGAAATCATTATGGACATAAAAATGTAGTCTTCAAGGATATTGAAGAAGATAACGTTCCAGCCCGGCCTATAGGTGCCGGTGGTCTTGCCACCCAAGGTATGAGAGTAATAATAGGGCAACAAGCAGCAAGGTTAGTAAAGCCTCTTGCCTTGGCTGATTTTTCAAATCGGGAAAGGTATTTTAATTTTGGCTCTTTTGTAAAGGAATTAAATGGAATTCCATTTTGCGAGGAAGGTGTTAGTTCAGATTTATTGCCAGTCAATTGTTACGAATCTGCAGACACACCGGAAGATCTTTTTTTAAAACTTAAAGAACTAAAAATGCCATCTATAGTAATCCCGCATGGTAATACCTGGGGATTTTATTCTCCTCCAGGTACAAGTTTAGATAAGCAATTAGAGCCAGGTTTTCATGATCCTAATGTACAAGTTTTATTTGAAATTATGTCAGGTCATGGTAATTCAGAAGAGTATAGGCCTTGGAGAGCAATGACTTATGATTCTGAAGGCCTATTGTCTTGCCCTGATCCAAGCAAAGATTACTTGCCTAGTTGCTGGAGAGCTGGAGAGATAATAAAAGAAAGATGCCTAAAGGAAGGTTCTAGCAATCTCATATGTGAAGAAAGGGAAAAAGAAGCGCGTATAGATTATTTAAATGCTCAAGCAGCTGGCCATACAACTGTACAGGGAGCAGAATTTGAAGATTGGCTTGATTCTGGACAATGTAAAGATTGTTTCATTCCTTCCTTCAATTATAGGCCAGCTGGTTCTGGTCAATATGCCTTGGCTATTGGTAACTTTTCATCAAACGAAGTTAATAGATTTAGGTTCGGTTTTATAGCTTCCAGCGATAATCATAGAGCTAGACCAGGTACAGGCTATAAGGAAATAGATAGAATGACAACAACAGATGCAAACGGACAACCTTCTGAAACTTTAAGGTCCGCTTTTTATCCTAAAGAAGAAAGAATTCCTCGTTCTGTAAAGAGTGAAATGAGCTTAGATCCTGATAATCCAAATACTCGAGGAGGTTTTGGAGCTTTTGAGGCTGAAAGGATGGCTTCCTTTTTTACAACAGGAGGACTTGCTGCTGTTCATTCTGATGGAAGAGGTCGCGAAGATATTTGGGATTCTATGCAAAGAAAAGAAACTTATGCAACAAGTGGAGATAGGATCTTACTCTGGTTCAATCTTATTAAAGAAAATATTTCTATTCCAATGGGTGGAGAAATTAAAACTTCAGAAAATCCTACTTTTACTGTAAAAGCAGTAGGCGCTTTAAAGCAAAAACCAGGATGTCCAGATTTTGGCGTTACTTCTTTTTCTACCGATGATATAGAAACATTATGTAAAAACGAATGTTATAACCCTTCAGATGAAAGAAAAATAATAACTCGTATAGAAGTTATTAAAATTAACCCTCAATTAAACAGCAAAGAAAACGTTTCAGATTTAGTAAAGGATCCCTGGAAAGTATTTAATTGTCCTTCAAGTGAGTCAGGTTGTTCAGTGACCTTTTCAGATGATAGCTTTTTAAATGAAGGCAGGGACGCAGCATATTATGTTAGGGCTATTGAAGAAAGTTCGCCGACTATAAATTCAGAAAACTTAAGATGTGAATTAGATGATGCAGGTCAATGTGCCAAGGTTAATGCATGTTATGGAGATTATAGAACTTCTAAAGAAGATGATTGTTTATCAATGTCTGAAGAAAGAGCTTGGTCATCCCCGATATTCGTAGACTTTGCAGATCTTTAGTTTTTTGCTTCAAAACTTTCAAAGTTAATAAAGAGATTAATGAAGGTGTCTATGTATCAAAAAATTATTTAAAAAATTGGAAAGTAAAGAGTTATCGTTTTCAACTAAGTTCTTTTATGGTTTCGGATCCATTGCTTATGGAATAAAAGATAATGGATATAGTTTTTTTGTCTTATTTGTATATAGTGTTGTATTAGGTTTGCCTGGCTGGATGACTGGCCTGGCACTTAATATAGTCCTTTTATTTGATGCAATTTCTGATCCATTAGTAGGATATTTTTCTGACAGGACAAGGTCAAAATGGGGAAGAAGGCATCCATATATGTATGCTGCAGCACTTCCTGTAGCTATCACATACTTTTTTTTATGGAATCCTCCGTCAGATCTAACTGACTGGCAACTTTTTTCATATCTCTTATGCCTTTCTATAGTTATAAGGACATGTATTACTTTTTTTGAGATTCCTAGCACGTCACTAGGGCCGGAGTTAACTTCTAATTATGTAGAGCGAGCTGAACTTCTATCTTATAGATATTTTTTTGGATGGATCGGAGGCCTCACAATGTATAACTTAGTTTGGGTTTGGTTTGCACCAAGACACAAGAGTGCAGAGTTCTTGGATGGTAGATTTAATCCAGAAACTTGGATGGAATATGGGCTGGTTTCTTCTTTATTGATTCTGTTAGGTATTTTAGTAACTGCTATAGGAACGCATAAACATGTCCCTAAATTATTAATACCTCCAGAAAAAGAAAAACTTTCTTCCCAACAAAGTTCAAAAACAAAACTTTTAGTTTTCTTTAAAGAATTGAAAGAGACCCTTTTTTCAAATAAATCATATATGTTTCTTTTTGTCGCTAGTCTTATAGCTGCAATTGCATCCGGTCTTGAAGCTTCATTGGCTATATATTTTGATAGTTTCTTCTGGCAATTTACATTAGAAGAAATGTTTATAAGGGGAGTTAGTATCTACTTATCTCCTGTTATAGCTATAATTTTAGTTCCTATCTTAGTGAATAGATATGGAAAGAAAAACACTGTGATGGGTGTTTGGTTCATTCAGATATTCTATGCTGCATCACCTTTCGTACTAAGACTTTTAGGGTGGTTTCCAGAAAATGATAGCCATGTATTATTACCACTTCTATGTTTTCATGCTGTAACTAATATTGCTATGACGATTATAGTAGCTTCTACTATAGGTTCCATGGTCATGGACTTAGTTGAAAAAATACAATTAACAACTGGTAGGAGAGAAGAGGGTTTATTAATTTCAGCTAGGTCATTTGCTCAAAAAGCTGTAAGTGGGTTTGGTCTAACTTTAGCAGGAATAATTCTCTCAATAATAAGTTTTCCGACTGCAATGAACTCTGGTGAAGTTCCTCAAAGGACTCTAGATCTTTTGGCTATGACTTATATTCCAATCTCGGTTTTTGCATTTCTTTTAGCTCTTAGTTTTGTTTCTGGATATAATCTAACGAGAGAAGAGCATGAAGAGAATATTTCTAGGCCAGAAACTAAGACTTGGACCAAAAAGTACTAAAAATCTTAGAAAATAAAAAATTTATATTAGTTATGACAATATGTGAAGAAATAGAATTGAAATTACAAGAAGAATTATACCCTATTCATCTCGAGGTAATAAATGAGAGCCATATGCATAATGTAGAGCCGGGAAAAGAATCTCATCTAAGAATAGTAGCCGTCTCTTCAATATTTGAAGATCTAAATATGGTAAAAAGACATCAGTTAATTTATAAGAATTTAGGAGGCGCCTTGGAGGGGCCTGTACATGCCATCTCTTTACATACATTTTCACCAGAAGAGTGGTCTCTTAAAGAAGGCAAAACAATTGAATCACCGGATTGTCTTGGAGGCAGTTCATAAGACTTAATTTAAGATGGAACTTATAGCAGTCATAACATTTTATAAAATATTCTTTATCAAAGATGTTTATAAATTTAGTAGATCAATCGAAAGAGTTGCAACAAAAGAAAATATTCTAGGTACTTTTTTTGTTACCCCTGAAGGCATTAATACAACTCTATCTGGTTCAGCCAACAATCTACAAAATTTTTTAATTTTTTTAGAAAATGAGCATAAAATTCCAAGTGAACTAGCTAAATGGACCAAAACTGCTAGCCATCCTTTTAAAAGATTAAAGGTAAGAATTAAAGATAGATTGCTTCCTTTAGAGGGGGACTTTCAAATAATAAAAAAACGAGGCAAGCATATTGCTCCTGAGGGCTGGAATGAGTTATTACAAGATCCTGATGTTATTCTTTTAGACGTCAGAAATGAATATGAAATTTCACTTGGAACTTTCAAAACATCCATTAATCCTATGACTTCTTCTTTTATTAATTTTCCAGAATTTCTAGAATCAATAAAAGGATTTAAAGAAAAGAAGTTTGCAATGTTTTGTACTGGCGGGATTAGATGCGAAGTAGCTTCTGCTTATATGATGCATAAAGGCTATAAAGAAGTATTTCAATTAGAGGGCGGGATACTAAATTACATCGAAAGAGTTAAGGCGGAAGATCATTTATGGCAAGGGGAATGCTTTGTATTTGATGAAAGGGTTTCAGTAGATAAGAATTTATTACCTGGAAATTATTCGCAATGTTTTGGATGTAGGAGACCTCTTTCAAAAAAAGACATGAAATCTAGATATTATGTTAAAGGAGTCTCGTGCCATCTTTGTTTTGACGAGACTTCAGAAAATGATAAATTGCGGTTTCGAGAAAGGCAAAAGCAAATAGAATTGGCAGCAATGAGAGGAATCAATCATTTTGGAGGTCAAAAGATCTAAGACAATATCAATGAATACTAAAATACCAAATAAGGTTTCTTATTATTTTGCAGAATTTATAGCAAGAAATTCCTACCTAACCTTATCTTTTATTCTTTTTTTATTACTCTTTTCTTTTTTGAATTTATCAAAATTCAAACTTGATGCTTCTTCTGATTCTTTAGTTTTAGAAAATGATGATGATCTTAGATATTATAGAGAAGTAAGTTCTCATTATGGATCAGGTGACTTCCTGATAGTCTTATTTACCCCTAATGGTTCTCTTTTTTCCGATAAAGTTATAGAAGAAGTAAGGTTATTGGCAGATAAATTTGAAGGATTAGAAGGAATAGACTCTGTGTTAAGTTATTTAGATGCCCCCATACTATTCAGTCCTAAAATGCCGATTAGAGAATTGGCAAATAATATACGTACCATTGAAGACTCGAATATAGATTTTAAACAAGTAAAAGCAGAATTTACTTCTAGTCCTTTATATTCAGAACTTTTAGTAAGTCTAGATGGAAAAACTACAGGAATGCAGCTCAATCTTCCAGGTACGCCAGTATATGATCAATTAATTCAAAAGCGTTATGAGGTTCGTCAATTATTGTTAGTAGCCGCCGCAGATCAGAAGCAATATTTATCATTGCAATTAAATAATATAAACGAAGATCTCCGAAAGAATAGTGATCTTAGAACTCAAAAAAGGGATCAGTTAATATCGTCAGTTAGAGAAGTTATTAATGCTAGTAGTGATGTTGGCCAACTTTATTTAGGTGGCACAGCCATGATTGCATCAGATATGTTGAGTTTTATTAGCGATGATTTGTTGTATTTTGGAGTGGGCGTAGCTCTTTTATTTTTAATTACTTTAGCAGTGGTTTTTAAAAGATCTAGATGGGTACTTCTGCCTTTATCTTGTAGCGCCTTAGTAGGGACATTTATTTTAGGATTTTTAGGCTGGATGGATTGGAGGGTAACAGTTGTCTCTTCTAATTTTATTGCTTTGCTTTTAATAATCACTATTTCATTAACAATACATATTATTGTTAGATATCAAGAACTTACTAGTAAGCATATAGAATTAGATCAGAATGATTTAGTATCTTTAACAATACAACAGATGTTAAAGCCTTGTTTTTATACAGCCCTAACAACCATCGTTGCATTTGCTTCATTGGCTGTAAGTGATATTAAGCCGGTTATTGATTTTGGAAAAATGATGGTAGTAGGTATTTTTTTTGCATTTATATTTTCATTCACTGCCTTGCCAGCTGCGATTTCTTTATTGCCTAAATTAACTTCAGATGCCCAAAAAGATTTCAGTAAGGGCCTTACCCTTAGGTTCTCGAGCATTGTTGAGGAATTTGGAAAGTTTGTTCTTTTAATTTCAATTTTTTTAATAATTTTTGCTTTTACCGGAATTAATAAACTAACAGTTGAAAATAGATTTATAGACTATTTTAAATCCTCGACAGAGATTTATAAGGGTATGGAACTTCTTGATCAGAAACTAGGGGGAACCGCTCCTTTAGATATAATTATTAAAGCTCCTCAAGAATTTTATGTACAAAATAAAGATCAAGACGTGTTTGAAGACGATTTTGAAGACGATTATGCTGAAGAAGATAGCTCAACTAGTGGATATTGGTGGAGCGTAAGATCTATCGATAGACTAGAAGAAATTCACGATTATTTAGATTCTTTACCAGAAATAGGCAAAGTTCTGTCTATAGCAAGTGGAATTAAAGTGGCTGAAAGATTAAATGATGGTGAACCGCTTTCAGAGCTAGATTTAGCTTTAGTAAAAAACATGTTGCCAGATGAAATTAAAGAAAGCATGCTTAATTCTTATATAAGTCAAGACGAAAACGAAGTTAGGATCTCTTCAAGGGTATTAGAAACTCAAGAAGGTTTAAATAGAAATGAGTTATTAGAAAAAATTGAAAATCAATTAGAAAATACATTTGGTTTAAAAGAAAATGAATATAGGCTTACAGGATTAGCAGTCCTTTATAATAATATGTTACAGAGCTTATTTTCTTCTCAAATAGGGACTTTAGAGATAGTTTTTGGAGTTATCTTATTAATGTTTATAGTTTTATTTAGGTCTATTAAATTAGCCTTTTTAGGAATAATACCTAATCTCTTAGCAGCTGGAGTAGTGTTAGGTTCAATGGGATGGATGGGCATACCTTTAGATATTATGACAATAACAGTAGCTGCTATAAGCGTTGGTATGGCCGTTGATAATACTATTCATTATGTGCATAGATTCAAGATTGAGTTTTTGCATTGTCGGAATTACAGGCAGGCAATGTTAAATAGCCATGGGACGATAGGAAGGGCAATGTTTTATACTTCTACAACAATCATAATAGGTTTTCTGGTTTTAATAACCTCAAATTTTAATCCTACAGCTTATTTTGGTTTTTTTGTATCTCTTGCTATGGTAATGGCTTTAATGGGGGCGCTTACATTATTACCTCAATTATTGCTCACTTTTAAACCATTAGGACCAGAAAAAGAAAATTAAGGAGCTAATATGGGACCTCTTAAAGGCATAAAAATTATAGAAATGGCTGGAATAGGACCTGGTCCTTTCTGTGGCATGATTTTATCTGATTTGGGAGCAGAAGTTATCAGAGTAGATAGAGCTTCAGCTGCTGGTTCTGGCTCTAGAAAAGAGCCAGCAAATAGAGGAAAAAGATCAATAGCAATTGATTTAAAATCCGAAGAGGGCGTTGAAATTGTGTTGAAACTTATTGAAAAATCAGACGGTATTTTTGAAGGCTTTCGCCCAGGAGTCATGGAAAGACTTGGATTAGGACCAGATGTTTGTCTTGCTAGAAATCCTAAATTAGTTTACGGCAGAATGACAGGCTGGGGTCAGTATGGTCCTCTAGCTCATGCTGCTGGTCATGATATTAATTATATCTCTTTAACAGGAGCTCTAGCTGCAATAGGAAGACCAGGTTCCCCTCCAGTTGTGCCTTTAAATTTAATTGGTGATTTTGGAGGTGGAGGCATGTTTCTTGCCTTAGGGCTTTTAGCAGCTTTATTAGAAGTTCGCAATTCAGGCAAAGGACAAGTAATTGATGCAGCCATGACAGATGGATCTTCTACATTAATGACGATGATATATTCTATGAAGGAAGCAAATTTTATGCCATGGCAAGATGAGTTAGGAAGCAATCTCTTAGATGGTGGAGCACATTTTTATGATACTTATGAATGTTTAGATGGAAAGTATATTTCTATTGGATCCATAGAACCTCAGTTTTACTCTTTATTAAGAGAAGCTGCAGGGCTGACCGATGCAAGTTTTGATGATCAAATGCAAAGAGAAAATTGGCAAGAATTAAAGTTAAAGGTTAAAGAAGTTTTCTTAACTAAATCTCAGAAGGACTGGACAGACCTTATGGAGGGTACTGATATTTGTTTTGCTCCAGTATTATCAATGGAAGAAGCACCAAATCACCCTCACAATATTGCAAGAAAAACTTTTGTTGAAATAGACGGAGTTACTCAACCTGCTCCTGCTCCTAGGTTCTCTAGAACTGAATCTGAAATTCAAGGGCCCTCCTCGATAGCAGGTGAGCATTCTCTGGAGATTCTTCATGAGCTTGGGATAGATGAGGAATATTTATCAGTTTTAAAGAAGAAAGGCATTGTTAATTGAATGAATTAATTTTGGTCACTACGAAGGACTGTCCACTGTGCGAAAAAGCTAAAGAAATATGTGATAAGTTAGAATCTAAAGAGCTCACTTTAAAGGAGTTAGATATATTTTCTTCCGATGATTTGCATATAAATTATTGGGACAAAATACCTGTTTTAATTTATAACGATAAAATTCTTAACTGGCCCTTTGACCTGCAATCAGTCAAGGATCTAATATCTGTCTAGACCAAAGAAATTTTTACTATTAGTAAACAATGTTTTGAAAGTTTCTTCATGTGCACCATCTTTATGAGAAGCAACTTCTTTTGCAACAATTCCAAGATATTTAGGTTCATTGCTTGTCCTGTAGTTAATACCTGAGTTTCTAGGTAATAGATAAGGAGAGTCAGTTTCAATCAATAATCTATCTTCAGGAATATTTTTAATCAAAGGCTTAAGATGCTGGCCTCTTCTTTCATCACAAATCCAGCCTGTTATGCCTATATAAAAATCCCTTCCAGTATAGTCATCTAGCTCACTTTCTGTACCTGTAAAACAATGAACAACAATTCTAGGTAAATTATCTTTAACATTATCGAGAATTGAAAGAAAGTCTTGATGGGCTTCTCTCACATGGAGAAACAAAGGCATATCTAATTCTATTGCAAGTTCAACATGTTGCTCAAAACTTTTTCTTTGTTCTGATGGGGAGGAATAGTTCCTGTGATAGTCTAAACCAGTTTCTCCAATGGCACTGACTTCTTTATTGGATGCTAAATCTTTTACTTCACTATAACTGTAGCTGTTAAATTTCTTTGCTTCATGTGGATGGATTCCAGCGGTTGAAATAAGTATTTCAGGCCATTTTTTAACAAGATCTAGGGCTTTTATGCTTTCCTCTAAATTTGAACTAGTAACTGAAATATTAACTACTCCTTCATTCAGAGCATTTTCTAAAATAGATTCTAGATCTTCTTGTAGGTCTGGGTGGGTGAGATTGGCACCAATGTCAAAATATTGATTCATATAATTTCTTTATTTTATTCTTGATAAAGATTATAAAGGACATCTTGATATAAATTAGGAGTATATAATGTCTGGACCCCTTGAAGGATATAGAGTTCTGGAATTAACTTCCACTGTTTCTGGACCTTATGCAGGTATGGTGCTTGCAGACCAAGGTGCAGATGTCATAAAAGTAGAACCTCCAGGGATAGGTGACTTAGGAAGGTTTATGGGAAGTATTCGTAATGGTATGGCAGGAATGTTCTCTGTATTAAATAAGAATAAACGTTTTCTTGCTCTAGATCTAAAACAGGAAGTTGATTTAAATATCTTTTTTAAATTAGTTTCTACGTCAGATGTTCTGATTGAAAATTATAGACCTGGGGTAGTAAAAAAAATTGGTATAGATTATGAAACTCTAAAAAAATACAATCCTGAAATAATTTATTTATCTCTGACTGGTTATGGTCAATCTGGGCCATACAGTAAAAAACGAGTTTATGATCCATTGATACAAGCCACTGCCGGATCAGCTGCTGCTCAGAATAGTAAGAATCCAGAATTCTTTAGATCGGTAGTATTTGATAAAGTTTCGGGTTTAACTTCTGCCCAAGCAATAACTGCTGCCATTGTCCAAAAAGAGAAAACTGGAAAAGGCCAATATATTCCTATTTCAATGTTAGATAGCGCTCTATACTATTTGTGGCCAGATGTTTGGTGGTCAAGAGTCTGGCTAGAAGAAGGGTCTGTACATGCAGGAGAGCTTGCTGATTATTTTCCAATTTTTAATGCAAAAGATAAGTCAGTTATTGTAGCTTTAGTAGCTGATCCCCATTTTGAAGCATTTTGTAAGGTAATTGACTCTAAATTATATGAAGATCCTAAATTCTCTTCTTTTGCACAAAGATTAATAAATCAGAAAGAATTAGTAAAGAAAATAAATTTCCATCTAGAGAATATTGAATCAAAAGTCTTATGCAAAGAATTGGATGAATTAGGCATTCCTGTATCTACGGTAAATCAACTTGATGACGTGCATTTAGATGAACAAGTTATTGATCAAAAATCTCTTGTAGAGCCAACACACCCAATAGCAGGAAAAATGAGAATGCCAAGACCTCCAGCTAACTTTGGTGTTAATAAAGATTTTCCTCAAAGACATGCTCTTGAATTGGGGCATCATTGCAGAGAGATTCTTTCCGAAATTAATATAGAAGATGATCATATAATCAGACTGGAAGAGCGTGAAAGAGCTTCTAAAAAAGGCATGGAAGATTTTCAACTAGCGCAAATAAATAAAGATGAATAACAAAGAAGGGTATAGTAATTTTTTAGAAGATACAGTTGTCACTCAACAATCGGATACATCTTTATCTGCTGAGGTTTCAGATAGGTGGAGTATAGGAGGTACTGCAAATGGAGGATATTCTATGGTTTTAGCAGCCAAGGCATTATCAAAAGTTTTGCCCCATAAAGATCCTTTAAGTATATCTGGCCATTATCTTGATAGAGTAGAACCAGGTCCTTTATTAATGGAGGTAGAGATTCTTAAATTAGGTAAAAGTATATCTACGGCTAATATTAAACTTATTCAGAATGGATCTGAAAAGATAAGATTTATTGGGAGTTTTACTGATTTTCATCATGCCAAGGGAGAAACATATATGCACCATGCTGCTCCTGAATTTCCCCCTATCGAAGAATGCATTAAACCTCCATTTAAGACTGGTTTTAGTCCTAATTTAGAGTTACAGATTGATAAACGTTATACTCAAGATTCAGTATGGTGGGAAGATGTTTCTTTGGATAATAATGCTCAATTAAATCTCTATATGTCGTGGCCAAATCAAGAACCATATGATTTATTTTCTTTAATTTTATTTTTAGATGCAACTACACCACCCATTTTTAATAGGATTGGAGCGCGAGGTTGGGTGCCTACTATTTCTTTAGCTTCCCATATAAGAGCCATTCCCTCAAATGGACCTCTTCGTACAATAGCTAAAACTCAGTATTTAGTAGATGGATACTTAGAAGAAGATAGAGAGATATGGGATTCTGAAGGACGACTAGTTGCTTTATCTAGGCAAATGGCAAAATTAAGGTTACCAAAAAAATAACTTTTCTAATGGCTTGAATATACTTGCTTATGTTAAAGTTCTGCTCGAAATTTAACATAGGATGAAATATGAACTTTAAAGGGACTGATAAATATATATCAACAGAAGATTTAAGTATGTCAGTAAATGCATCTATTGCATTAGAAAGACCTCTATTAATAAAAGGAGAACCAGGAACAGGTAAAACAATGTTAGCGGAAGAGGTTGCTTCTTCATTAAATATGCCTTTAATTGAATGGAATATAAAATCAACTACCAAGGCACGACAAGGGCTATATGAGTATGATGCTGTTACTCGTCTAAGAGACTCTCAACTTGGAGATGAGAGAGTCAATGATATTTCAAATTACATAGAAAAAGGTAAACTTTGGGAAGCATTTACTGCAAAGGAGAGAGTCGTATTATTGATAGATGAGATTGATAAAGCAGATATAGAGTTTCCTAATGACCTTCTGCAAGAATTAGACAAAATGGAATTTTTTGTTTACGAAACCAAAGAGACTATTAAGGCTGTCAACAGACCTGTAGTAATTATTACAAGTAATAATGAAAAGGAATTACCTGATGCTTTTTTGAGAAGATGTTTCTTTCATTATATAAACTTTCCAGATAGATCAACCATGGAGCAAATTGTAGATGTCCATCATCCAGATATTAAAAAGAATTTAGTAAAGGAAGCCTTGGATATATTCTTTGATATAAGAAAAGTACCTGGGATGAAGAAAAAACCTTCAACTTCAGAAGTAATAGATTGGATTAAACTATTAATGTCTGATGATTTACCAGATGAAATCCTTCAGAATAGAGATCCATCAAAGGCTATTCCACCTTTATATGGGGCATTGGTTAAGAATGAGCAAGATGTTCAACTACTTGAAAGGCTAGCTTTTATGGCCCGAAGAGAAGCAAATAATTCTTAAAATTTATGTTTATTTCTCTTTTCAATACTCTTAAAGAGACGGGAGTGCCTTGCACGCTGAGAGAGCTTTTAGATCTTAATTCAGCAATAGAAAAAAAATTAGCTTTTGCAGATATGCAAGATTTTTATTTTTTAAGTAGAGCTGTTCTTGTAAAAGATGAAAAACATTATGACAAATTTGACAGAGCATTTGATATATATTTTAAAGGATTAGAAACACTCGATGATGTGATAGAGATGTTAGTGCCAGATGAATGGCTAAAAGCTGAATTCGAAAAGTTTTTAACTGAAGAAGAGATGGCTAAGATAGAAACTCTAGGGGGCTTAGAAAAACTTCTAGAAGAGTTCAAGAAAAGGATGGAAGAGCAGGATGAGCGCCATGAAGGTGGCAGTAAATGGGTAGGTACTGACGGCACATCTCCATTTGGCAATAATGGTGATCATCCCGAAGGAATAAGAGTTGGAGGAGAAGGAAAGAAAGGCAAAGCAGTAAAGATCTGGGAACAAAGAGACTTTAAAAATTTAGATGACTCTATCCAGTTAGGAACTAGAAATATCAAGGTTGCTTTAAGAAGATTAAGAAAGTTAGTCAGAGATAGTGCGGATGAAGAATTTGATTTAGATGGAACAGTCCGAACAACTTCACAAAAGGCAGGCTTACTCGATATTCAATTTAGGCCTGAAAAAAGAAATGCTGTAAAAGTACTTGTCTTATTTGATGTTGGTGGATCTATGGATCCTCATGTAAAAATTTGTGAGGAACTATTTTCTGCATGCAAGACAGAATTTAAGAATCTTGAATTTTATTACTTTCATAATTTTATATATGAATCAGTTTGGAAAGATAACAGAAGAAGACAAAATGAAAGGCTTTTAACAGATGACATCATACATAAATTTCCGGCTGACTATAAAATAATTTTTATTGGAGACGCAACTATGGCTCCTTATGAAATAACTAATCCAGGAGGGAGTATAGAACATTGGAATGAAGATTCAGGTGCCTTTTGGATGAAGAGAATATCAAATATATATGATAAATTGATATGGTTAAATCCTGTTCCTGAAGATCATTGGGAATATAGTGCTTCTGTAGAGCTAACTCGAGCTTTAGTTGATGATAGAATGTTCCCTCTTACCATTAGAGGATTAGAGGAAAGTATGGCTTATTTGAGTAAGTAGTCCTTTAGGGTCTCTAAATTTTTTTAAACACTTATACCTACTTAATATTTTAATCATGACAAAAGCTCTAGAGATAATAAATTTAAGAAAAACCTATCTTGGTGGTTTAGAAGCTTTAAAAGGCATTGATTTAACGGTCAAAGAAGGCGATTTCTTCGCCTTGTTGGGACCTAACGGAGCAGGTAAGTCGACAACAATAGGTATTATTAGCTCCTTAGTAGTTAAAACTTCAGGACGAGTTAATCTCTTGGGTATAGATATTGATGAAAATCATTCCTTAGCTAAAAAGAAGTTAGGAGTTGTGGGGCAGGAAGTTAATTTCAATCAATTTGAAAAAGTAGGAGACATTGTCCTAAATCAAGCTGGTTATCATGGAATGAAAAGAAAAGATGCAAAAGAAAACACTAAACATTATATGCAGAAACTTGATATATGGGATAGAAGGAATGAAGTAGCTAGAACATTGTCAGGAGGCATGAAAAGAAGAGTTATGGTAGCTAAGGCTTTAGTGAATAATCCAGAACTTCTGATTCTAGATGAACCAACAGCTGGTGTAGATATAGAATTAAGAAGATCTCTTTGGGAGTTTTTACTAGACATTAACAGATCGGGTACAACAATAATCTTGACCACTCACTATTTAGAAGAGGCGGAAAGACTCTGTAAAAATATAGCCATCATAGATAAAGGTGAAATAGTCGAAAATACAGGTATGCAAGAATTACTTTCAAGACTAGAAGTTGAAACATTTGTTTTAGATTTAAATTTAGATCTAAAACATTTACCTAAACTTGATGGTTTTACCTTTGCTCAACACCATCCAAAACAATTGACTGTCACTATAAAGAAAGGCCAGAATCTAAATTCTGTTTTTTCTGAACTTTCTAATAAAAATGTCAGCGTAATTAGTATGCGTAATGAAACAGGAAGACTTGAAGAATTATTTCTTAATTTAGTAGAGAACACAGCATAATTTGTATGAATTCTTTAGAAATTATCATTGCTCTACAAACTATAGTTAGAAAAGAGATTCAAAGATTCACTAGAATTTGGGCGCAAACACTTGTTCCTCCAGCTATTATGGTAGTTCTTTATTTTATTATTTTTGGAACATTAATCGGTTCGAGAGTTGGGCAGATGGGTGGTTTTGATTATATGCAATTTATGGTGCCTGGATTAATTATGATGTCAGTTATAAATAATTCTTATTCTAATGTTGTCTCATCATTTTTTGGAGTAAAGTTTCAGAATAGTATTGAAGAATTATTGGTCACAGGAATTCCTAATTCAATTATTCTTTGTGGATGGATACTGGGAGGAGTTGCAAGAGGCTTGATAGTGGGTTTTATGGTCACTATAGTTTCGTTGTTTTTCGCTGAGCTTACAGTCGTAAATTGGGGCTTAACAATCTTAGTTGTCATTCTAACTTCTATACTTTTTTCATTGGGAGGATTTCTTAATGCTCTTTTTGCAGAATCTTTTGATGACATTTCGATTGTTCCTACTTTTATTTTGACGCCTCTAATTTATTTAGGGGGAGTTTTTTACTCAATAAATTTACTTCCAGAATTTTGGAAGAATTTTTCATTGGCTAATCCTATTTTATATATGGTTAATGCCTTTAGAGAGGGTGTCTTGGGTGTCTCAGACTTATCTTCTTTAGGTATGTCCGTATATTATGCCATTTCAATGATCCTCTTTTTTATCGCCTTATTATTTACAATAAATCTGTATTTCTTAAATAAAGGAAGAGGAATAAGGACTTAGCCTTGCAAGAGAATAAATCTATTTTAGGGAAAAGAGTAAGTTCTCCTGACAAGTATTGCCCTCAAATATTGACTCCTATAAAAAGATATAAGTTAGAAAAATCTAAACTAAGTATCCACACCAAAAGAAATAAATCTTATGGCCAAGACTCTTTTACTTGTTATGAGCTAAGTTGGCTTAAGCACAGTGGAATTCCCAGTAATGGAATTCTCTATATAGACTATCCTTCAGAATCAAAGGCATTTATTGAATCAAAATCACTAAAACTTTATTTAAATTCATTGAATAACTACAAGTCAACAAGGAAAGAACTTAGAAAAACTATAAAATCAGATTTAGAGGATTGTCTTCGTTGCTCAATTAACTTGAGAATATTAAATAAGCCTTTGCTCAGAAAATATCCTAATAGTTATAAGAGCATTAATACTTTAAGCATAAATAATATATATTCTAAGGTAGATAGATCTATTCTTGAAGCTGATCCAACTAATCAAATTAAAGATCATAAGCTTAGTTGTTCTTTATTTAGAAGTCTTTGTCCAGTAACAAATCAACCAGATTGGGCTACTATATTTATAAATTACTCAGGCAAGTTAATGAGTGAAAGATCTATTTTAGAATATTTACTTTCTTTTCGTGAGCATAAGGGTTTTCATGAAGAGTGCGCGGAAAGGATTTATCAAGATGTTTTATACGCTTCTAATGCGGTAAAATTGGAAGTTGAGTCTAGATTTCTTAGAAGAGGAGGAATTGAAATTAATTCATTCAGATCAAATGAAAAAAAATTTATTTATTCTCCAAAGAAAGATTTAAGACAGTAATTACCATAATTTAATAAAATTACATGAAAGAGACTGAGCCAGCAGGCCTAGATTTAGTAAGAAAAAATAAAAAAGGACAAGATGTATACAGATCTTATCAATATGGTATTGATTTCCCTATTACAGTTAAGATGGCAGAAGCAAGATTTAAGTATAAGTCGAGCTTTCAAGATAAGACATCCGATATTTTAGATAACTTTAGGTATCAATTAGAGATAGATGAAGCAGATTTGTCAGAAATGCATGATAATTCTCTTAAAGATCTAGAGTCATTACCAGAAGACAAGCTAGAGGAGTGCGAGTTAGAAATTGAAGAAAATATTCTCCGGACCTATCCTGAACTTAATTATGCTTACATCATCTTTAAATATGTTATGGATCTATGGAATCAAGGAAAGTGGGATCCAGAATGGTGGAATAAGGTGGATTAACTAGGTTCAAAAAAGGTAGTTTAAGGTTTTTAAATAGTTTTAGATTAAAATATTTATTTAATTCTTAATAATCAAGTAATGTAAGTTAATGAATTTATTCTCTTAACCTAAAATAAAAATTAAAAGGAGAGATGGCAGAGTGGTCGAATGCGCACGCTTGGAAAGCGTGTAAGGTGTTAAAGCCTTCGAGGGTTCGAATCCCTCTCTCTCCGCCATATTTAAAATAGGTTCAATTCTGATAGGAATTCTTCTTGAAAGTAATTTCCATAGGCACTAGACTTCGCTTAAATATTTTAGGAGAGATGTGAATAATCATTTTGATGTCTTAATTATTGGAGCTGGCATTTCTGGCATAGGAGCTGGATATCATTTACAGACAAAGAATCCAAAAACTTCTTTTGCAATATTAGAGAGCAGAAAAGATTTGGGAGGAACATGGGATTTATTTAAATATCCCGGCATAAGATCTGATTCAGACATGTATACTTTAGGCTTCTCTTTTAAACCTTGGACAGAAGCAAAATCTATAGCTGATGGTCCTTCAATACTTAAATATTTACATGAAACAGTGGAGGAGTTTGGTATAAAAGAAAAAATTCTTTTTGAGCATAAAGTCTTAGATTTGTCTTGGTGCAGTACTAAATCACAATGGAAAGTAAAAGTAGAAATAGTCCAATCAAATGAAATTAAGTATTTTTCTTGTAATTTCTTGTCTATGTGTTCGGGCTACTTTGATTATTCAGGGGGATATGAACCAAAATTTGACGGAATAGAAAATTTTCAAGGTCAGATAGTGCACCCTCAAAAATGGAATGATAAAGTTAATTATAAAGATAAAAAAGTTGTAATTATTGGAAGTGGAGCAACAGCAGTAACTTTAGTACCAGCTCTTGCTAAGCAAGCTAAGCACGTAACTATGCTGCAAAGATCTCCTACTTATGTTGTCCAAGCTCCTGATCAAGATTCTTTAGCAAATTTTATTAGGAAATATTTCACAGATAATTTGTCTCATTTCTTAGTTCGTTGGCGAAATATATTAAGAGGTCAGTTTTATTATTTTTTATGTAAAAAATACCCTGAAAGAATAAAACGTATTATCTTGGAAGGCGTTCAAAACGCTTTAGGTAATAATTATGATGTAAAAAAACATTTTACACCTAGATATAACCCTTGGGACCAACGAATGTGCCTGGTTCCAAATGGAGACCTTTTTGAAAGTATAAATAATAAAAAGGCATCTGTAGTAACTGAACACATAAAGAATTTTGTTGAGAAAGGAATTCTTCTTGAATCGGAAGAAGTTCTGGATGCAGATCTAGTAGTCACTGCTACGGGTCTTAAAATGCAAATGTTAGCAGGTATTAATGTAAGTGTTGATGGAGAAAAGATTAATTTTTCTGAAACTGTAACTTATAAAGGGATGATGTTTAGCGGAGTCCCTAATTTAGTCAATTCTTTTGGTTATGTGAATGCATCATGGACTCTTAGATCAGACCTCACATGCGAGTTCCTTTGTCGATTAATTAAACATATGAGTGATAACCAATTTAAAGAATGTCGACCTGTTCTAGGTGAAAATGTAGAGGCCGTTGTGGATACTCTTGATTTTTCTTCAGGTTATATTGCTAGAGCTATTGATTTACTTCCTAAGCAAGGATCCAAGTCCCCATGGAAGAATTATCAAAATTATCTTTTAGATATTTTTGATACAAGACTAGGTTCTTTTAATGATGGAGCATTAACTTTTATTAAATAAGCGGGCAACTCGAATCATATTTTGGAACAACTTAAGAAATCCCTAGAGTACTTTTATAGCTCAAGTAATTTTTCTAAAAGTATAGATTTATCACTAGAGATCTTAAAGACTCATCCAAAGGATATAGATGTTCTTTTTAAATTAGGATTGTCTTATGGTAGAAGTGGTCAAGAATCTAATGCCTTAGAGGCTTTTAAGAAGATTGTATCAATTGATTCTGTTAATGCTCATGCTTTCTTTAATCTTGGAGTTTCCTATAGAGCCCTAGATAAGCAAGATAAAGCGATGCATAGTTTTCTTCAGGTTTTAAATATTGATCCTTCATATATAGGTGCATTAACAGAGATCGCCTCTATAAACATAGAACTTGGTATGTTTGGTGAGGCGGAATTAAATTATCGGAAAGCATTAGAATATGACTCAAGTTATATTGAAATACATCGATACATTTCAACTTTTACTAAATATATTAAAGGCCACACACATATAGATGAGATGCTTAATATTTATAAAGATCCATCTCTTTCGAGAACTCACAAAATGCATTTAAGTTTCGCTCTTGGTAAGGTATATGAGGATATTGAGGACTATCATGAATCCTTTAAATTTTATAAGTTAGGAAATTCTTTAATGAGAAAGTCATTTCAATACTCTATAGAATTAGATAAGAAAGAGTTTCTGAGCATCAAGAATTCTTTTAGGGATTATTTTAATTTAAAACATGTTTCAGAAAGTATTAAAAAAAACTCTTCTATTAAATATCCCAAAACTCCTATTTTCATAGTTGGAATGCCACGATCAGGAACTACACTAGTAGAACAAATATTAAATAGCCATTCAAAAGTATTTTCTAAAGGAGAAAGTCGTAATTTATCAAATTTAATACCCGTTTTTTTACCTAGAGTAGAAGATGTAACTTTTCCTGAAAATCTTTCTTATTTTTCATCTCATTCATATAGCTTAATGGGGGAATCTTATATTAAAAGTTTAAACATAGGGGATAAAAAAGAAAAGTTAATCACTGATAAGATGCCGTATAATTTTAAATTAATAGGCTTAATTAAATTAATTCTTCCTGGCGCAAAAATAATAAATTGTATAAGGGATCCAAGAGATAATTGCATGTCTATATACAAGATGTTCTTTCCTGCAAAAGGCCATTTTTATGGTTATGATTTAGAAGAATTAGGTCATTATTTTAACCTTTATAGAGACATAATAAAATTTTGGCAGGAATTAATACCTAATTTTGTCTATGATTTAAAATATGAAAGCCTGATAATAAATCAGAAAGAGGAAACTATTAAGTTGTTAGATTTCTGCAACCTTGCTTTTGAAGATAATTGTCTTGAATTTCATCAAAATAAAAGACCTATAAAAACCGCAAGTATTTTGCAAGTAAAACAGCCAATTTATAGATCTTCCATAAATTCATGGAAAAATTATGAGTCTTCAATTAGACCACTTAATAAGATCCTTAAAGCATCATTGTATTAAATAATTTATTGAAATAGCCATTTTCTCTGAAATTAATTTTTGAGCTTGGATATTTGGATGTATCCCATCTTCTTGCATTAAATCTGTCTCTAGGGCGATGGTATTAAGCATAAAAGGAATAAGAATTATTTCTTTTATTTTTGATATATCTTTATATATATTTTCAAAAGATTGGACATATCTTTTTCCATAATTAGGGGGTAATCTTATTTGCATCAGGCCAACATTAACATCTTGTTTTAAAGCAATATCACATATCTTGATTAGATTGTCTTTTATCTTACTTACAGGATATCCTCTTAAGCCATCATTGCCTCCAAGCTCGATGAGAATATAATTTGGTTTATGGTCTTTAAGTAACTTTTGGACTTTAGATTTACCTCCAATAGTTGTTTCTCCTGAGACACTAGCATTTATTAGCTTTATATTTTTTTGTTTTGAATTAAAATCGTCTTGCAAAATTGTTATCCATTGATTTTTTAAAGGAATTCCATACCCGGCACTTATACTGTCACCTAGGATAAGGACTTTAAGAGGATTACTAGATTCAATATTAAGTGAAAGGAATGCAATAATTGAAACCAGAACCAAATAGATTTTTTTTAAATGTATTCTCTTTATCATAAAAATAATTTTACAGACTAAATGGTAATAGAAGTAATTAATTTATATAAAGCTGTGTCTTTGGGTGAAGAGGAACTAGTTATATTGAATGATATTAGTTTTGATCTAAGAGAGGGTGCCTCTTTAGCAATAGTAGGGCCCTCAGGGTCCGGCAAATCAACATTATTAGGACTTTTAGCAGGTTTAGATTCTGTCTCTTCAGGCGAAGTGTATTTGAATAACAGTCCATTACATAAATTAAATGAAGAAAAAAGAGCAATCGTAAGAAAAGAGAATGTTGCCTTTGTATTTCAATCTTTTGAATTATTGCCTGGATTGACCGCAATAGAAAATGTTATGTTGCCTTTAGAACTTCAGGGTAATAAAAACGCAGAAGATAGAGCTCAATACTTTTTAAAGAGAGTTGAGCTAGAGAAAAGAGAGAATCATTATCCTAGACAGTTATCTGGAGGAGAGCAACAAAGAGTTGCTATAGCAAGAGCATTTGCTTGCAATGCTAAAGTACTTTTTGCAGATGAACCTACTGGAAATTTAGATCCAGAAACAAGCTTAAAAATTTCTAATCTCCTTTTTGAGGTAAATGCTGAAACAAAGAATTCATTAATTGTGGTTACTCATGATAAAAATCTAGCACAAAAATGTGATGCACAAATAGAGTTAATACAAGGTAAAATCAAGTAACATGATGATTCCTTTATTGTCTGTAAAATTATTTTGGAGGGAACTAAGATCAGGACAAATAGGTATTATTTTTTTTGCGTTGGTTTTAGCTATTGCTTGTGTTTCTGGCATATCTCTTTTTACTGATAGATTGGAAGGTGCCTTAAGACTGCAAACTTCAGAATTTTTAGGTGGTGACTTAAAACTTCAGACTAGTGAACCTTTGTCAGAAAGTAACATCTTATTTTTAAAAGATCCTAGAAATCAAATTTCAGAAATAATTTCATTTTCTTCTATGGTCTTTAGCGAAGAAAAAATGCAGTTTTCATCTATAAAGGCTGTAGATAGTTCTTACCCTCTAATCGGCAGTGTAGAATTATTTTCAATTTCATCAGAATTAATTCTTCAAACAGGTCCACCTAGGCGCGGATCAATATGGATTGACCAAAGATTGTCTAATCTATTAGGAGTGAATCTAAATGATGAAGTTGAAATTGGAGATGGAAAATTTATTGTAACTCACATCATAAAATCTGAACCTGATGGAGGGTCAAGTTCTTTTGCTTTTGCTCCAAAGGTGATAATGAATTCTGCTGATATACCTTCCACAAGAGTTGTACAGCCTGGGAGTCGGATAAGATATTCTTATTTGTTTAAATTAAAAAAATCTTTATTAGAAGAATTGAAATCTAAATTAGAACAAATATACAGACCCTCCCATAAGATAATAGAAGTCAATGATACTCAGGGCTCTATTGGTAAGGCGGTAGATCGGTCTAATAATTTTATTCTATTAGGAAGTTTATTGGCTGTTATTATTACAGCATTTACCATAGGTGTAGGTTCTCAAAGATTTGCTAGAAGGCATGCTGATTATGTAGGCATACTGAAAGTATTAGGTGCTTCTTCTTTTGAAGTTAAGTGTTTATACTTGTTTATCTTTTTATGGTTGATCCTTTCTTCTCTTTTATTAGGATTGGCTTTAGGCTGGTTTATTCAGAGTATTTTTATTAATCTATCAGCAGAATATTTTCCTACCAGCCTACCTCTCCCTTCTAACAAACCCTTTTATATTTCTTCTCTTACCGCAGTAATTTGCTTGGTAGGCTTTGCCTATCCTAGTCTAATTAAGTTAGTAAATATAAATCCATCAAGAATTCTTAAAAGAGATCGTGATAAAACGTCTATTAGTAAATTAAATGTTATTTTAGTTTTTATTTCTATTTTCTCTTTAATATATATTTATACCGAAACATTCATTTTATCTGGGATTATTTTAATGGGAATTCTTTTAGTTTCTTCACTCTCTTTAATTTTAATTTCCTTGATATTTTTTAAAAGATCAAAAAAAGGGCTGGACGCATCGGGCCCTTTAAATTTGGCCTGGTCTGAATTACAAAGAAGAAAAAATGCTAATTCAATACAAATTCTAGCTTTCACAGTAGCCCTTGGACTAACTCTCATAACTCTAGTTTTAAAGACTACATTAGTAACCTCTTGGGAGTCTTCTATTCCTGAAGATACGCCTAATAACTTTGTAATAAATATTTCAAAAGAAGAATTGCCTTCAATGCAAGATTTTTTAGAAGAAAAAGAGATTAATTTAAATCCTTTTTACCCTATATCTTCAGCCAGACTTACTAAAATAAGTAAATCCGATGAAAGAAAAGTCTCTTTTCAAGACAATATATCTGAAAGAACATTCAATATTACATGGACCTATCAACTTCCAAAAGACAATTTGATTGTGTCTGGTAATTGGTTCAATGACTCTTCTGAGAATGGTCTTTCAATCTCTAAAGAGATGGCTGATCGATATTCCGTAAAAGTAGGAGATAATGTTTTTGTAGATACAGCTGGTGCTCAATTTCAAACTTATATACAAAGCATTAGAACTATAAATTGGGAGAACTTTGCACCAAACTTCTTTTTAATAGGTCATCCTTCTCTTTTTCAAGATATCCCATCTACCTTTATAACTTCTTTTTATATTCCTGAATCAAAAGAAAAGATTACCTCAGAATTTATTTTGAATTTTAATACCGTTTCCCTTGTTTCTTTAGATTCGGTAATAAATCAAGTTAAAGAAATAGTAACCCAGATCTCAATTGCTCTCGAAATACTTCTGGTCCTTACGGCTATCTCTTCACTTTTTCTTACCTTTGCAACTATTCAAGATAACTTTAGTTTAAGAGTCCAGCAGTCTGCGATATTAAGAACCTTAGGGGCAAGTAGGGGGCTATTAAATAAAGCAATTCTCTTAGAGTTTATTTGCCTCGGATTAATCTCAGGTATTTTATCAGCAATTTTAGCTCAATTAGGTCTATATTTTTTAGAAACAGAAATATTTGAGATTGAACCGAGATTCTATTTTTCAATCTGGTTATTAGGTCCATTAATTTCAATAATCGTGGTTGCCTTTTTAAGTTTTATTCTTTTATTTTTAATGACTAAGAAAAGCCCTAAAGAAATTCTTTATTCTTCGTAGAAAACCTGACGAATCTATATATTCTTGTTATATTTATTATATGAAAGACAAAGAAAAAATTGACTGGATAGTTAAGACTATCAATGAAGATTTATCTCTTCAAGAAGATAGTTGGATCCTCTTTGACTGGGAAGATAATGGCTTATTAGAAGTAAGTGTAAATGGAATTAATGTTAAAAATGTAGATGGATTGATTGATGCATATCAAGAGTATCTCATCTCTAAAGAAGAAGACTTATAAAGGAGAAATATATGTCAGCATATTGGATAGCGAGGTGCCATGTAAAAGATTCAAATCAGTTTACAAAGTATGTCAAATTAGCCGGACCTATAATTGAAGCGCAAGGCGGAAAATTTTTAGTCAGAGGAGGCAGACAAGTGGAGGTTGAAGGTGGCTCCTTTGAAAGAACTGTTTTAGTAAAGTTTGGTACATTTAATGAAGCTGTCAGATGCTATGATTCAAATGACTATCAGAAAGCTCTCGAATTTGTAAAAATTTCAGCAGAGAGACATGTAGTTATAGTAGAAGGCTTAGATAATTAAAGTTTTAGGAGGATAAATTGGAATTTTTCTTTTACGCACTTGCAGCCATCATATGTTTATTTTTAATTTGGTATAACTTAAAGTCTTAATTTTTGAATACTAACTAATACTAATATAATTAATTAAAATGAATGAAAGACTTAATAAAATAGAGAATTCCTGTACATTTCAAGAAGAAAATATTGAACGATTGAGTGAAGAAGTTAGAAAACAGCAGATAGAGATAAAGGAACTACAAAAAGAAATAAAAGCAATTTACGGCTTGATCCTTCAGAGTGACAGCGGTGTTGATGTGGGAGAAGAAATCCCACCCCATTATTAAAAAACAATTTTTTAAAGATTTTATGAGTTCTTTATATGAGCTTACTGATGATTTTGTTGCAATAGTTCAAGGTGGAAGCAGAGGAATTGGTTTATCTATGGTGGAAAATCTTCTAAAGAAAAGAAATTTAGGACATATCATTGCAACTTCCAGAACATGCAGTTCTGAACTTAAAGGCTTATTAGAATCAGATGCTAGATTATCGTGGTATGCGTTAGATCTTGAAGATGAAAAGAGTATTAATGGCTTCTCTGAGAATATTTCTTCTATTTTCTCTAAAGTGCACCTTTTAATTAATTGTTCAGGATTTTTGCATGATAATGAGGTTATTTACCCTGAAAAAAAATTTCTTGATATACATTTAAATCAATTCACAAAGACTTTCATGACAAACGTGTTTGGCCCTATGATTTTAACAAGAAATTTATATCCTCTTTTATCTCATAATGAAATTTCTTCAATAGTTAATATCTCTGCGAGGATAGGAAGTCTTAAAGATAACCAGCTTGGAGGCTGGTACAGTTATAGAAGTTCTAAAGCTGCATTAAATATGTTTACTAAGAATTTAGCTATTGAAATGAAAAGAAGTACAAACTCACCTAATATTTGCGTTTCATTGCATCCAGGCACAGTTAGTACCGACCTTTCAGATCCTTTCACAAGAAATATAAGTGAGAATAAAATATTTACGCCTGAAGAGAGTGCAAAACAATTAATAGATATTATTTATAATTTAACGCCCAGCGATTCTGGGAAGTTTTTTGATTGGTCAAAAAAAGAAATCCCATGGTAGAAATAAATAGATGTTAAGTTTTTTTAACTTGAAATATTTAGGGCATCTATCTTATTTATGTTTCCTGTTCTTTCTTGTTTTCGAGTTATATCCTTAACTTGACCCACTAATTGTCCACAGGCAGCAAAAATATCATCTCCTCTAGTTGATCTAATAGTAGTTATGTAACCATTCTTCTTAAGAATTTCTTGAAATCTCTTAACTCTGTTACCAGAAGGTCTTTTATAATTTGATTTAGGAAAAGGATTAAAGGGAATGAGATTAATCTTACAAGGAATATTTTTTAATAAGTCAGCAAGCTCATTGGCTAGTAAAAGCGAGTCATTTATTTCATTAATAAGAATATATTCAATCGTCATTACCCTTTTATCACCGCAGTTATCCATATATTTTTTAGCAGACTCTAAGAGCATATTTATAGGATATTTTTTATTGATAGGGACTAAGTCGTTTCTTAGTTCATCATTTGGCGCATGAAGAGATATTGCTAAAGAAGCATTTGAAACTGTAGAGAGTTTATCTAACTGAGGAACTAATCCAGATGTGCTTAGAGTAACTTTTCTTTTTGATAATCCGTATGCATTATCATCCATCATGATATTCATTGCATTCACTACATTCTCAAAGTTAAGAAGAGGTTCACCCATGCCCATCATCACAACATTAGTAATATTTTTTTTTGTAGAATTTTTAAAGGAATTTTCTGCTACCCAAAGCTGCCCAATTATTTCATCTAATGTTAGATTTCTTGAGAATCCTTCTTTACCGGTAGCACAGAAAGAGCAATCTACTGCACAGCCAACCTGAGAAGATATGCATAAAGTAGATCTTGCCCCCTCAGGAATCATTACAAGCTCAATGTGATTATCATTTCCCACACTGACTACCCACTTTCTTGTTTTATCTTCAGAAATCTCTTCAAATAAGACTTCGGGTACCTTTATGAAGAATGATTTTTTTAGATTTTCTCTAAGCGTTTTTGATAGGTCTGTCATTTCATCAATTGCATAAATTCTTTTTTTATGAAGCCATTTAAATATTTGACGAGCCTTGTATTTCTTTTCTCCTATTAAAATTAGATTTTTTTCTAATTCTTCATAGGTTAATCCTAATAAATTAATTTTACTATTATTGGAAGAAATTAAAGCTTTGTGAATCATTTTTAATATTTAACCATAGTATATTCCTAACTCTTCCTTAATTGATAAATAAGTGATATGTTAGTTGATATTACTAAGTTGGTAATGATAAAGAATCAAGAATCTTCTGGGGAGGGTTATATGTTAGTTCTAAGTAGGAAAACTGATGAGGCATTAATTATAGGGGACGATATTAAGATTACTGTTCTTGATATACGAGGCGGACAAGTTAGGATTGGAATAAGTGCTCCACCTTCAGTTAAAATACACAGAGAAGAGATTTACGATAAGATTTCTTCTATGGAATCTTAAAACATATTAATACTTAATTTTATTTAAGTATTTTAAACGGTTACCTTTCAAGGGGCTGTAGCTCATTTGGATAGAGTGTCTGGCTACGAACTAGAAGGTAGCAGGTTCGAATCCTGCCAGCCCCGCCATTTTAATGAATAGACATAATAGAGATTGAAAAATATGATAGTAGTCAATGCAATAATAGAAACGAATCAAGAGAATATAAATAAATGGAAAGATCGGATTATTAAACTTCAAGAATTAAGTAGAGTTGAAACGGGGTGTATAGACTATACTTGGAGTGTAGAGTTAGGTGATCCAGATATACTTAGAGCAACAGAGAAGTGGAACAGTATTGAAGACTTGGCCCTTCATTTTCAAACACCTCATGTTGCAAGTTTTCAAGAAATGGTGAGTGAGTCTCCTCCTAAAATTACTGCATATTTTTATGAAGCTGAAGAAGTAGATCCACCCTCAAATGATCTTTCATTATTAGACAACTAACTTAACCGCTAAGCTTTTTTATTATAGTTAATGGATGAGTAAATTTATCAGTAAATAATAGAAGTTACATACATCAGAAAATAACAAAATCTTTGAAATCGCATGGAAAGGGTAACAACTAGTAATTATAGCTTTTTGGCTTTTCTTACATTGCTAAATATTCTAAATTTTATTGACAGAACTTTATTAACCAGCTTTGCAAATTTTATAGTACCTGATCTCGGTCTAACTGACACTCAGTTTGGATTATTAGTAGGTTTTGCCTTTTTAATCTTCTATTCCATCATGGGCCTCTTTATGGGGTTTCTTGCTGACACTGTTCATCGTCCAAGATTAATAGCATTTGGAGTTTTCCTATGGAGCCTTTTAACAATGGCCTCAGGAGCTGCAAAAGGGTTTGTAACTTTAGCAATACCAAGAATGTTTATTGGAGTTGGAGAATCAATTCTGACGCCTACTTCTATTTCTTTATTAGCTGATAAATTTCCAACTTCCAGAATGGGTTTTGCTATAGGTGTATATTACCTAGGTATCCCCATAGGAGCATCGCTTGCTTTGCTTGTAGCAGGGTATTTTGGACCAACCATAGGGTGGAGAAATTGTTTCTATATTCTAGGTGCTATAGGTCTTATATTTGCGCTTTTAACATTAGTTGTTAAAGAAACTCCAAGAAGAATAGCTTCGATTGAGCAGAGTACTATTCCAAAGATACCTTTTAGAGATAGGTTAAACTTATTAATTAAAACCTTAAAAGACTCACCAGCTTTAATCTACATAATTATTGCAGGCGTCATAGTTCATATTTCTTTAGGCGCTGTTAGTTTCGATCAGTTATGGCTTGTCCAAGAAAGAGGTTATGAAAGGGCTTATATTGCTAAATTATTAGGTTGGATAACCTTAGTAGGAGGCATTGGAGGTAATATTTGTGGAGGAATAATTGGAGATTTATTTATTTCTAGATTCAAAAGACCTCGTGCTATGTTTCTTTTTTGGATGGGTTTAGTTTGTGCACCATTTATTCTTGCTATGAGATTAGTAGAACCTGGTTCAATTTGGATTCCTGTTGGAATGTTTGTAGGTGCTTTTCAGGTAGGATGCTTTTGGGGGCCAGTATTTGCTACTGTCCAAGAAATAGCTCCTTCATCAATAAGAGCTACCGTTGTAGCTTTTTATATACTTTGTATTAATTTAATTGGCCTGGGTTTAGGTGCTACCATAACAGGGGTATCTATAGATTTACTTAGAGAAGCAAATAATATGAATCCTTATTCAATTACTTTGATAGTATTAAATGTTCTCACTTTAACTAATCTGATATTTTTTTATTTAGCTGGACAAAAAAAATATATTATTTTACATGAATGATCAATTAAACATCTTTGGCGAGGAGTTAAAAGAATGCAGTTGTAATCCTATGACTGGGTTTTTTCGAACGGGTTGTTGCGAAACTTCTAAATCAGATCATGGCAGTCACACGGTATGCACAATAGTCAGTCAAGATTTTTTAAATTTCAGCTTCTCTTCTGGTAATGATTTATTGAGTCCAGTTCCGAATTCAGACTTTCCTGGATTAGTTCCTGGAAATAGATGGTGTTTATGCGCACCAAGATGGCAAGAAGCCTTTGAAGCTAGCTTTGCCCCTAGAGTAATTTTAGAATCTACTCATCAAGGCGCTTTAGAATTTATAAAATTAGAAGACCTAAAAGAATTTGCAATAGATCTATCTTAAGTAAACAACAATGAAAAAAATTGAAATTAAAGAAAAAATTAATTTTACTGTCAGTCAAGTTTGGTCAGTAGTAGGAACAGTAGATAGGTATGATTGGGTGCCAGGAATAGATTCAATAGAGGTGAAAGATGACATTAGAATTTTTTCACTCAAACCAATTGGGCGAGTAGTAGAAAGGATTATAGAAAGGAATGAAGATGAATTTAAGCTTGTTTATAAAGCGATAGAAAGTCCAGTAAAGCCTAACCACCATCTAGCGTCCATTAATCTTTTCCCACTAGAAGAGAATTGCCAATTTCATTGGATTACTGAAATTGACCCCCCAGATTTTGCTGATTTATTATTAAAAAGCATGAATGAATCTTTTATCTCTTTATGTTCCGTTCTAACAAAAGAATTTAATTAAGATTTAATTTTGCTGCATTTCACTAATCGCATTATTAATTCTTTCAGATATAATGCTTAATTTATGTCTCTGCGGGTATCGTATATTGGTATTACCTCAGCCTTCCAAGCTGATGAGGCCGGTTCGATTCCGGCTACCCGCTCAAAGGTTCGAGGTGATTAAGTGACTAAAGTTATCTATGCAACTGGTCTATCAGGTTTTATAGGTAGTCATCTATTGAAACTATTACAAGATAATTATTCTTTCGTTGTAAATTTTAGAAGAAATAATCAAGTAGAGATATAC